>JAPKDN010000489.1 GCA_028822575.1 Alphaproteobacteria bacterium
AAAGGCGATGCCAGTGGCCTCTGGGTAATCCATACAATGGCAATGATACATCCGAACCGGTGCTTCGACGCACCGGTTCGGATTTCTATGCAAGCGCATCCGCCGGTAAAAGGTACATACGTTAGTCCGTCCATTTGGTTAGGGGCCCTCCCCTCAAAGCCCATCGCTAGGTTCAGGCTCGATAGTGTAACGCCCCGTCGAACCGGACCGTCACTCCAGCGAAAACTAGCGCTCCTTTTTTATTTTGAGGCGCGCCAGGAACAGCACCAGCAAAAGCTGGCGCGACGATATTTGTTTGGTCCCAACCGCATCAGCGTCAAATCGTGCGAAGGCATTTTGCCTCGGCGGGGTGCGACACGGCTTCTCAAATGCTCTTTCCGGCGGTGGCCGACATCAACCCAGAATTTCCTCATTATGCTCTCCCGCCGCCGCGACCCAGGTTCGAGCACCGACATCGGTGGCCGTGAACAGCATCGGCGTATTGGCGACCCGGTAGGTTTGGTCATTGTCGCGCACGTTGACCGCCGCACCGCGTTCATTCACATGAGGGCGGACCATGGAATCGGCCAGGGTGAGATACCGCGCGCAGGGACAGCCGGCGGTGATGATGCGGCTCTCAGCCTCTTCGGCGGTAAGGTTGGAGATCTCGCCCTCGATCACCACCAAAAGCTCGTCCCAATTGTCGATTCGGGCTCTGGCCTCTGCGAATCGTGGGTCCTCGGTCAGGTCCTCGCGCCCGATTGCTCGGCCCAGCGCCGCGAAGTTCAGTTGGCTGACCGGGGCCACCATCAGAAAACCGTCCTTCGTCCGGATTGGCGCGAAAATTGGCGCCTTGCCAGGGTTCTCGACCTGGACGGCCTGATATTCATGGGCCATCATGTTGTGGATCGCGTCGATCATCGCAACGTCGATGCGTTGACCCCGGCCATTGCGATCGCGTCCGAACAAAGCCGCGCAGATCGCCGCGCAGGCATGCACGCCGCCCATGAAGTCCGGCGCATTGCTGCGGTGACGAAGCGGGCGGTCCAATGAAGTCTCGTAATCCATCATCATCATGTCAAAACCGCTCGACGCGTTGATGATAGTGGCGAAGGCCGGTTTGCTAGCATCGGTCCCGGTCTGGCCATAGCCGGAGATCGAGCAATAAATGAGATCCGTCTTTATCGCCTGCAAAGTGTCGTAATCGAGCCCCAGGCGCCGCATCACGCCGGGGCGATAGTTCTCCAAAACCACGTCCACGCTAGGCAGCAATCGCTTAATAGCGGCGATCGCTTCAGGCTTCTTCAGATCAAGCTCGACACATTTCTTACCGCAGTTGAGATGCCCGAAATAGGCGCTCTGCTCCCCCTGAAAGGGTGGCGCGTTACGCATAACCTCGCCGCCAGGCGGCTCCACCTTGATCACCTCGGCGCCCATGTCGACCAAAAGTCTCGCGCAGTAAGGGCCCGCGACATACATTGTAAAGTCGAGTACGCGAACGCCGGCGAGGGGGCCTGGCACCAAGCCGATGTCCGTTGCTAAGCTTCTGTCGCGGTTAATCTTGCTTGATCTCGCCATGCTAGAATCCCATCGCGCGGCCGGAACGTCGCGGGTCGGCCCCGCCCGATATCAGGCCGGTCTCCAGATTGGCGCTGATGGCACAGACCCCGGCGACCGAGTCGGAGCGCGGGCCGTGCCATTCCACGTCATGTCCCCGTGCCGTCAGCGCGTCCCCGACCTCTGGCGTGATCCCCTGTTCCAACACCAAGCGACCCGGCTTAGCGTCATGGGGCTCGAAGGAGTTCGGTTGGCTGTGGGTGGTAAAGCGCGGCGCCTCGATCGCTTGTTGGATATCCATCTCGAAAACTAAATGATTGAGAAGAACCTGCAGCATGCCCTGGGGCTGGGCGTCGCCACCAGGGGCACCAAAAGGCATGGCGAGCTTGCCGCGTTCCAGCACCATCGCCGGGTTTGGGGTCAGACGGGGGCGCTTGCCAGGCGCGATCGCCGATGCATGACCATCCATCGCGAAGGATTGCGAACCGCGCGCCGATGGACAAAACCCAAGTCCGGGGATCACCGGGCTCTCGAATGAAACGTCGCTTGGGGTAATCGAACAGACGTTGCCGGCCTTGTCCATGGTGCAGGTATAGGACGTGTCCGGCGCCGCGAAGGACGCCGAGCGATTCACGGAGGGCGAGAAGGAGACACCGCCATATCCGGCGATCTCTCCCGCTGGGGGCATGCCAGGCCAGGCGCTATTCGCGTCGATTTGGCCTCGCCGCTCGGCGCCGAATTCAGACGACAGCAAGCGCTCGATCGGCACGTCGACGATGTCAGGATCACCATAGAATCGCTCGCGGTCGGCGAAGACCAGCTTGATCGCCTCCGACAATGTGTGAACATAATCGGCGGAATTATGGCCAAGGCCCTTGAGATCATACCCTTCCAAGATCCGCAGCATCTGTAGGAGTGTCGGCCCCTGGCACCAGGGTCGGCAGCTATAGACCCGAACCCCGGCGAAACCGACGCTCAGCGGTTCCTCGACCGGCGTGTGATAGCCGGCAAGGTCTTCCGCCGTCATCAAACCGCCGTTTTCCTCGTGATACGAGACGATCTTCTTGGCGATGTCGCCAACATAGAACGCGTCGCGGGCGGCCTTCAGCGCGGCTTGCCGTCCGTGTCCCGCGGCGGCGGTTTCCTCGTCGGCCATGTATTGGATACTGGCCGCGAGGTCGCTCTGGACCAGCATATCGCCGACTTGCCGCGGTTGGCCATCCTTCAGCCAGATCGCGGCGTTGCTTGGCCAACGGCGATAATTTTCCTGATAACGGTCAATGAACCTGGCCATCACTGGATGCACGGTGAACCCCTCACGCGCATAGCGGATCGCCGGCGCGGCGACCTCGGCGAAAGGCATGGTCCCATAACGCGACAACGCGGTGATCCAGGCATCGGGGCCGGCGGGCACGGTGGTGCGCAAAAGCCCAAGCGGGATAGAGCCACCATGCTGGTCTCGGAACATGCCCAGGCTCGCGGCCTGGGGCCAATAACCGAGACCGGCGATACTAATCACTGTGTCCAGCTCCGCCATATAAATCAGCATCGGCGCGACGCCGGAGAACTGAACCTGATCGCTGTGCACCACCCCCAGTGCGATTCCCGCGGCAACCCCAGCATCGACGGCGTTTCCACCCGCCTCCAACATCTTCAGCCCAGCCTCGGCGGCGAGGTAATGACCCGCGACCACCATGTGCCGGCGGGCTGTGATCATCGGTTGTTGTGGCAGGTCTGACATTCAGAGCTCTCCGCTTGGCAAGTCGTCAAACGAACAATGGCACAAAATTTCTCCCCTGCATCGGCTCCCTCGACAAAATCGAGTACGTGCGGTTGACACGCGCGGCGCCGCGCAATAGCGATGGTTGGTTCGGTTTTGCGCTGGACAATCCCGAACATCTTGCGATCGAAGGAGTTGGCGCCCTAGACTCAAACCTCCTGTTCGGCACTTCATAGCAATGAAGTACCGATCTCCTCGACTTTAATTTCAAAGGCTGAAC
>JAPKDN010000490.1 GCA_028822575.1 Alphaproteobacteria bacterium
TAACAATGTTTCAATTGCGAAACTGAAATAGATACCTTGTCAAAAAACAATAAAATTAATATTAAAATTGCGCCAAGAAAAGTTACTTAATAAATAGAGACAATAGCCTTTATTGAAACTCTGAGGATACGAATTGGCTTCTCGTGATAATGTCGTCCTGGCAATTATTTCGAGAATGGCCGCATCGATGGTAGGCGATTTCGGTGCCAACGGAGCCAAGGTGAGGAAATGTCGATCTTCAAAACTAGTGCCAGTGAGTTCGAGTCGACCGCCCAGATCGTCCATGCGGTGATGCAACCAACGCCGCAATACAATTGGCCGCTACTATCGGCGCGTGCGCGTGCGGAGGTTTGGGTCAAGCACGAAAACCATACACCAACCGGGGCATTCAAAGTGCGTGGGGGCTTGATCTATGTGGAGGACCTGCTGCGCCGGAAGCCGAATTGCCCGGGAGTGATCGCGGCAACGCGCGGGAACCATGGTCAAAGTGTTGCTTGCGTCTCTACCAGACGTGGGTTGGCCTCGACCGTTGTGGTGCCGCACGGGAATTCGGTTGAGAAAAACGCCGCGATGCGTGCTCAGGGGGCTGAAATTGTCGAGCATGGTGTGGATTTTCAGGAGGCATTTGAATTCTCTCAGGAATTGGCGGTGGAGCGTGGCCTGCACATGTTTCCAAGCCTCCATCTACTCCTGGTGCGCGGTGTTGGAACATACGCTTGGGAGTTGCTGTCATCGGTCTCAGATTTGGACACAATTTACGTGCCGATCGGCATGGGGTCGGGGATCTGTGGCGTTATTTCTGCGCGTGACGCGTTGGGGCTGCGTACCAAGGTTGTCGGGGTGGTCGCGGAGAATGCTCCGGCCTACGCCTTGTCCTTCGAGCGTGGGGAAGCGATATCAACGAATTCGGCTGATACCATAGCGGATGGTCTCGCGTGCCGCGTTCCGGTCATCGGGGCGCTTGAAGCAATTTGGGCTGGCGCCGATCGAGTCGTGACCGTGACCGAAGATCAGATGAAGACGGCCATGCGCCACTATTTCACCGACACGCACAACATCGCCGAGGGCGCCGGTGCTGCGCCGCTCGCCGCACTTCTGAAGGAGCGTGGGACGATGGCGGGAAAACGCGTAGGGTTGATCCTAAGCGGCGGTAATATCGACAGGAACGTCTATCAAAAAATATTGATGGAAGACCAGAATAGAGAGGAACCAACTGCATGACCGAGGAACTATTTCGCAAAGACGCGTATATGAAGGGTTGTGAGGCGACCGTGGTTGCGGCGAACTCCGATGGGATCGTACTCGATCGAACGGTCTTCTATCCCGAGGGTGGCGGCCAACCTGGGGATTCTGGTGTTCTTAGACTTTTGGATGGTCGGGTGATCCGGATTACGGACACCCGAAAAGGTGGGGAGGGGATCGCCCATGTTCCAGAGGAAGGTGCCGACCGACCATCGGTGGGGGTGACCGTGACCGCTGAAATAAATTGGGAGCGCCGTTATCTCCATATGCGTATTCATACTGCCCTTCATGTTCTTTGCGCTCATGTTGAGGGTGCTGTTACCGGTGGTTCAATCGGCGCTGGAAAGGGGCGTCTGGACTTTGATATTCCGGGCGACCGACCGGACAAGGAGATGTTGACCAGGAAATTGATGGATATTGTCGAAGCTGATCATCCGCTCACGATTTCGTGGATTTCTGACGAGGAATTGAAAAGTAATCCAGACCTAATTCGCACTATGTCAGTTAAGCCGCCAACGGGCGCCGGCAAGGTTCGGATGATTAGGGTTGGCGATGCAGTTGATTTTCAGCCCTGCGGCGGCACGCATTTAAACTCAACCGGAGAGATTGGGCCAATTACAGTTGATAAAATTGAGAATAAAGGTAAGCAAAATAGACGAATTAAAGTAACCCTTCAATAGAACCGTCGACTAGATGCGATTAAAGGGCTTTCACAGTGGCGAGAAAGGCAAGGCCATGCAAACGAATTTCGTAACGCTGGATGTATTTACCTCCCAGACATTCGGCGGGAACCCGCTCGCTGTGATTCTGGATGCGCGACGCCTTACGACCGAACAGATGCAGGCGATCGCGGCCGAGTTCAACTACTCGGAATCAACATTCGTGCTACCCCCAGAAGACCCAAGCAATACCGCGAAAGTTCGTATATTCGATCCGCTTCATGAAATGCCTTTCGCTGGCCACCCGAATGTTGGAACTGCGGTTGCGCTGGCACGAGCCGGTGAGGTTTTTGGCAAGCCCATCGGCGCCAAGGTACGCTTCGAGGAAAAGGTGGGTTTGGTCGACATTGATATCCTGCGACAGAACGGGGTCGCGGTGGGCGCGCGTTTCACGGCCCCAGGCGCGGCTGAATTTGGCCCGATGTCCGAGGAAGAGGTGATCGCCGATGTGGCGGGTCTCGACATTGCCCAGCTGCATGGCGCCAGACATTTGCCGCAGTTGGTTACCCTGGGCATTGGCTTCGTTTTCGCCGAGGTGGCCGATGTGGAGGCGCTGGGATGCTGCTCGCCCAGACTAGAGGCGTTCAAGACGCATTTACCGATGGAAACTACTGACGGGCTTTATCTTTATGCGCGCTCGGGCCAGGGCCCCGAGATCCAGATACGGTCTCGCATGTTCGCACCGATGCATGGGATTGTTGAGGACCCGGCGACTGGAAGCGCGGCGGCCATGCTCGGCGCATTGCTCGGTAAATTGGAGCCAGGCGGGAATGATCTTCTCGTTAAAGTTGATCAGGGAGTCGAAATGGGGCGCTCAAGCAGGATTGATGTGGGAGTGCGTCGTTCGGCCGATCGGGTTGAAGCCGTGACGGTTGGTGGGAATGCAGTTCCGGTTATGCGAGGCACGATCAGCGTTTAACGCCCTTGGCTCACCTTCGTGAATCTGGTTTTACGCGTCGAAATACTCTTCCCAAGGTCTCGTCGTGCGCGGTGGATCCGAAATGATTGGGCGTTCGTAATCCAAGGTTAGGTTCGGGTTGTAGAAGGGGTCAGCCTCGAACTTAGTGTGCCAACGCTCCTGCATGGTGCGTATTTCCGCCGCGAAACGGTCTATCTTTTCCGGAGCGCTATCAAGACCGCGGCTGACCGATTCGTGATGATACAGTTCCGCGTAGGGCGTCCAGACGAGACGATATCCGGCCTGCCGGATCTTCAAGCAAAGATCCACATCGTTGAAAGCGACAGCGAGATGAACCTCGTCGAGGCCATCGACTTCCTCGAATACTGGTCGTGGAAGCAGCATGCAGGCGGCGGTTACGGCGGAAAAATTCTGCACCATGACGGCGCGACCGAAATAGCCGCGTTTTTCGCGCGGCAAGCGCTTGTCGAAGTGACCCGCGACGCCGCCAAGGCCAACGATAACACCGCCATGTTGGAGGGTGTCGTTGGGATAATAGAGTTTGGCGCCAACTGCGCCGACGCCGGGCTGGATGACTTGACGGACCATCTCTGAGAGCCAGTCCTTTGAAATCGGCTGGATATCATTGTTTATTAAGCCGATGAT
>JAPKDN010000491.1 GCA_028822575.1 Alphaproteobacteria bacterium
GACGAGGCCGGATTCCGAGATCAGGGCGATGACGTCCTGATAGGTGTTGCTGAGTGCCGAAATCTTCAGCGAGTATCCACGCCGGCTGGTGGCGCCAAAATGTTCCATCTGGTCGATACCGTTGGCGACCGCTGGATAAAGCTCATGCGACGAGACAGGGATGCCGCTTTCATGCGCCAGCTCGATCGTGCGATTCTGCACAGTGTAGTTCTGGCGAACATAGCTCTTGTACATGTTTAGCTTGAGTTCGGTCGACAGGCGCATCGAGTCCGCTGCGCGTTCAACCGTGCCCACTGTTTCCGACACGCCGTAGGAGACGCGAGCGCCCTCGTTCAGCGGCCCTGCCGTGAATACGCGAGGTGCAGGGCGCTTGCCGGAGTCTGATGCCTCGCGGCGCTCCACAGCGTGATAGGGATCGTCGCCCGTTTCACGAACACTGGTGATGCCATGGCTGAACCAGATATCGCCGAGCGGGACGCCCTGGCTCGTAGACTGGTGGGTGTGACTCTCGATCAGGCCGGGGATGACATATTTGTCGGACGCATCGATGAGCGTGCCTTCGACCGGGCTTTCCCCAGCCGGATGGACAGCGGTGATCATACCTTTCTCGACAATGATATCAACATTCTCGACATAGGCATCACCGAGTCCATCGAACATGTGGCCAGCCCGAATCGTGAGGCTTTCGTCCGGCATATCACGCACCCAGGTGGGCTTTATGTCGAGCGTGCTGGTTTCGCCGCTGGCGCGGTCATACAGCATGATGTCCTTGCCATCGATATAGATCAGCTTGCTGGCATCGGCCGACCATGTCGGGTTTTCACCCGCTTTGGCGACCTCTACCGCTTGACCAAACAAACCGTCAGACGTCATCGGCATCATGTAGAGCGCGCCATCGAGCCGGTAGACAACCGTACCGTCGCTGCCCCAGGCAGGCCTGTTCCACTGGCGACGTCCGAGCGATTTGACCTCGCCAACCGGAAGCACCCACGACTTCTCGCCCTCACCGGATGACGGCATCATGTAGAAGGCATTGTATCCCTCGCGGAACCGGTTCGTGACCGGCCGGCGGGCGACCACGATGATTGATTTTCCATCCGCCGACCATGCCGGCGCGCTGGGGCCGAAGATGGGATCGGACAGGACGGTTTCCTCTCCCGTCGCGACATCGATCACGTTGACCGTGCTGCCGAGGAAGACGGTTGTGAGGGCGTCGGCGAGATAAGCGATACGCGTTCCATCTGGGGACCAGATCGCGGAGTTCGCAGGCTTGGGATCATCGGTGAGTTGGGTGAGCGCACCGCTGGCGATATCCATCAGCCAGATGTCGGTCTTGCCGCCACGATCCGTCGAGAAGGCCAGCTTGCTGCCGTCCGGCGACCAGCTTGGCGAGAGGTCGACAAACACATCATCGGTCAGTTGCGTTGTTTCGCCTGTGGCAAGGTCGGCCATCCAGATATCGCCGAGGGCAGCGAACGCGGCCTTGCTGCCGTCCGGCGAGAGGATCGGGTCGATGACGCCAAGCGCGGGTTGCGGCGCTTCAGACGCCAAATCGTAGACGCGGCGCTTGTACGGTGTGCGGTCCAGCGAGACGTGCGCTGCGAACGGAATGGAAGCCGTGGACGTGCCATCAATGGAGATCGTGTGGACACCGCCATCAGCGGTGTACAACACGTCGCCGGCTGGCGTGACACTTGGGCGGAACGGGAAGACGTCCGGACCATCGACGAGGCGCGTCACCGGGCTGCCGTCGACCGGCACGCTGGCCAGAAGGCCATTGTCGCCGATAATGCCAGCGACATAGAGGACGTCGCCGGACGGCGCCCAAACGGGGGCGCCGAGCGTATTGGCGGCAAACAAGACCTTGGGGGGCTCGCTGCCGGCCGTATCCCGAATGACGAGTGCATCGCGCTCACCATCAATGACCATGGCGATCTGCGAGCCATCGGGTGAGAGAATCGGATAGACCGCATTGCCGGCGCCGCGGAAATACGGTGTGACCGGTGTTTCGTAGCCGGTCTCGTCAGCGGAGGTGAGCTCTTTTGTGGCGCCGCTTGCGCGATCGAGCGACCAGACCTGATAGCCGTCGTCCTGATCGCTGGAATAGAGAATGGACGAGCCGTCAGGCGTGTAGGACGGGTAGCGCGCGTCGCTGGCTATATCCGATAGCTGGGTCAGCTCTGATCCGTCGGGCTTCATGGTCCAGATTGAGAATGTGTTATCGGGGAATGCGTAGAAGGCGATCTCGGATCCGTCTGGCGACCAGACAGGCTCTTGGGCATCGAGCGCAGGCGAGGTGAGCGCTATGGCGTCACCACCTTCCGCCGGGATCGACCAGAGGACGCCCTGAAACGCCAGGACGATCGTCTTGCCGTCGGGCGACAGGGCGGCGGCCATGTTGGTACCTTCGGTCATCGTCACGTCGATGATGACGCGCGCCTCAGGGGCATCGGCTACAACCGGTTCATCGGGCTTTGACGTATCCAGCTGCGCGGGCGATTGCGTCGTCGTCGCGCACCCCGCAAGAGCAACAGCTGAGATGGCGGAAAGCAGCGATGCTCTGAGAGAGCGAGTGTGGGCCAAGGCAGGACCTCCGGATTATGAAAAATTGATGCGGCGTCACCAATGTGACTAAAGAAAAAATGCCCGCCGACAAGCGTGCCGGCGGGCATTGAAATCGTCCTCTAGAAGGATTTCTTGACGTTCAAATACCAGTAGCGTGGCAGCGGCTGGTAGAGCGACGAGAGGTAGCCGTAGGTATCTGCCAGTGGTGGATCCTCGTTGAAGGCGTTCCGCACGCCTACCCGGATAGATGACCCATTGGTCCACCCATCATTCTCCACAGTGTACTGGCCGTAGAAGTTCCAGGTCGTCTGGTCCTCGATGGGCCATGGACCATAGTCCGTGCTGGAGACGCTCGTGCTGTATACGTCACCGGTATATTGCGAGAACGCCCCGATTTTCCAGTTTGCCCATTCATAGGATGCCGACATGGAATACTTCCATTCCGGACGACCGCCTTCCTTGATGAGGCTGCCGCCACCCGTCACGGTCACGTACGAATTCAGGGTACCATCGTTGAGAGCAGCCTGGATGGCTGCCGCCTCGGCTGTCGGGCTCTGGTAGTAGGTGTTGAGGTAGGTCGCATTGACATTCAGGGATAGTTCGCCCGGACCAACTTTCACATCCCAGAATGCCCCATAGTCGATGCCCTCAACTTTGAGCGGGGATTGGTTTGTGAACTTCGCGATGACGTTCAGGACGTCACCGACCGGCTCAAGGCCCGTGCCCGCAAATTCAGCGATTTGCTGAGGCGTTGGATCCATGCGGATCACGTTCGGGTTTGAGCCGCCCTGCAGACGCAGCAAGTAGTCATAGGTAAGCGCCACAGAGTCGTTCAGAAGGCCGATCGGGTTCTCTTGCTCAATGCTCCAGACGTCCGTCGTAAAGGTCAGGTTGCCAAATGCTTCCGGAATAAATTGCGGTTCGAAAACCACGCCGTAGGACGAGCTTTCCGAC
>JAPKDN010000492.1 GCA_028822575.1 Alphaproteobacteria bacterium
CCACGACAACGCGATTAATTACTATCGACCGGTATGACCTCGCCACACGAGGGGGTGTTGGAAAGGAAGAGCACGTTCCCAATACAGCGTTAGCAATCGAACCCGTTACCAGTTTGATCGGCGCCGAGATCTCGGGCTCTCTCGACCCTGCTATACAGGCGACGCTGAATGATGCCTTGGATGAGTATCACGCACTTTTCTTTCATGGTCAGGACCTTGATGCCCAAGGCATCAAACGTGTGACGGAGGTTTCCGCTCCCCTTGTCCGGCTGCCCTATATCAATTCCTCACCCGAGGACCCCGGCATCATCGCCGACCTTCAGGAAGCCAGCGAGGCCAAGATCGCCAGTTTTGGCAGCGACAGGCATTCCAATTTTAGCTTTTTGGACAAGCCTCCCGGCGGATCCGCACTTCACGCGCTGGAGGTACTACCCCATGGCGGCGACACACTATGGGCCAGTCAGATCGCGGCCTATGAGCGGCTAAGCGATGATCTGAAGGCCCAGATCGAGGGCAAGCGCGCCATCCATATAGGCGCGCCCTACGGCACCAAATCACCACCGAAATTCGAGGACAAGCTCAGCAAGTCAATCGGCATGACAAGGGGCGCCCGATGCGGATAAGGAATGCTATCACTCCATCGTCCGCACGCATCCCCACAGCGGTCGCAAGGCATTGTTCGTAAACCCGATCTATACCGTGGGCATCGAGGGTATGGTTGAGGAGGCGGCTCAACGATTGTTGGCCCGTCTTTATCGCCATGCCACGCAGGCGGACGTTACCTACCGCTTTCGTTGGGCCAAGGGATCGGTCTCGATCTGGGAACAACCGAATGACCATGCACTACGCCCTCAACGACTACGATGGACAACGGCGGCTGCTTTGGGATGGCTCAGAAGGCGCGTTCGCCGATTGGATGCGCGCTCAAGATATGACGGTGATCCCGTGTCGCACCCCCTTTATGACGCGATCAGGACCGGCGAGGCGTGTCCGGGTTTCATAGCGCACACCGCCGATGGCGCGTTTTTGCGTCTCGAAGTGAGCCGCTTCGCCGGCGACGATCCCTTTGTCCTCTGCACCGACTGTGATGTGCTCTTCCTATTGGAACCCTGTCTTGGCGGCTGTCGACCCGTTATCTTCGCCTCGGCACAGGAATTTGAGCCTGACGACTGGTCGATGGTCAATACCGGCGTGATGATGATGAACGTCCAGCGATTCCGCGATGATTACGATGACCTTCACGCCTTCGTCCAGGAGCACCGGGTGAAGAACTTCGATGCTTATGATCAGGGCGCGCTTGATATCTTTTATAAAGACGAATGGGAACACTTACCCCCCGGAGTTCAACTGGAAGGTTTATTGGGGTTACTGCACCGATGTGCCAATCGTGCATTTTCATGGCATCAAACCTCAAAATATTCGTAACTTGAGCTTGAGTGTGGAGCGTCTACCATCGGACCGGTTCGCAAGGCCACACTTTGACCGCGACCCGAAAAGCGCGCACGCATGGCTTACGGCGTTAGAGCGCTACGAATGGGCAAGCGATGGTCCGGCGCATAAACGCGGTCTCATCTCACGGCTGTTTGGGTGAGCACGATAGCGTATTTTTCTACCACGCCCAAGAGCGTCAGATGTGTTCGGAAGCATCGAACAGTTTTGGAATCGCGGTCCCATCGATCTCACCATGGCCTTTCGCGACAAGAATCCGAAACAGTTCCGCCGATTGCCCCGTCATTGGCGGCGGTACTTTGAGGCCGCGCGCCAACTACTTGACCATGTCGAGGTCCTTCAGCGCCTGGCGGGCATACCCACGGGGCGCGAAGTCCCGATCCTTCATCCTGGGAAATACCGCTTGCGGCAGGTTCGAGCCAGCATGGCCGGTCCCCAGGGCTTCGGGGATCTTCGACGCGTCAACACCGCCGGCCTCCGCCAGTGCCAAGGCCTCGGCCATCAGAACATAGGCGTTCAATACCAGGACCTGGTTAACCATCTTGGTGACTTGACCGGTACCAACAGCGCCCATATGGGTCAATACCCCCGCGAGGTCTCGCAACGCCGGTTCCGCCAGGGCTATATCGGCGTCCGATCCCCCAGCCATGATCGCCAGACCGCCAGCGGCCGCCGCTTCGGGGCCGCCAGACACAGGCGCGTCGATCCAGCCCATTCCGTTCCCGCCCCCAAACGCTCCGCGAAGTCGTGGGTCGCCGGCACTTCAGTCGTCGACAAATCGATCAGCACCTTGCCCGAGCCATCAGTCTCGATAATGCCCCCCAGCCCGAACACGGCGCTAGCGACTGCATCGGTCGAGGTAACCGACACCATTAAGCAATCAGCGTTCGTGGCCGCATCCGCCGGCGAAGCCGCAGGCCGGACGCCATGCGCGGCGGCGGCATCAACCTTTTCCGACAAGATGTCATAGCCGGACACTTCGTGCCCACGCGCGATCAACAGGCGGATACACCCATGTCCCATCAGCCCAAGGCCGATAAAACCGATCTTCATTGTTCTTTCCAAGAGACAATCACAAGCCCCCTGATATCGCTGGAGCCCCCAAAGACCGCGGCATAATCAACTTCCTAGCCTAGTGCAGCTTCGGTCCCTTGAGCAGATCCGATCGCGCGATCGTCTCGAGGTTCGCCTGTATGATCTCACCATCGCGTCCAAGCGCCAGTGGCACCTCGATCCCGGCATGGCCAAGCGACCAGACCTTTCGGAACATATCCGCAAGCGAGGTCACCGGCTGACCGGAGACGGCCAGGACAATGTCTCCCACCTCGACCTCTGCCAGGTCGGCGGGGCCATCGTCACTCAAGGCCGCGACGACTACGCGGTCCTCTACCTCAGTGCCAAACAAACCCATCCACGGTCGCGAATTTTTATTGGGCCGCCCCAACGTCACCAATTCGTCGTAGATCGGCTTCAGCAGATCAATCGGCACAATCATGTTGCCGTCCGCCGCCTCGCCGTCCGCGCCACCATGTTGAATGAACAACGACCCCACGCCCAGCAATTCGCCCTTGGAGCCAATCAATCCGGTGCCGCCCCAATTCGGGTGCGCAGGTGAAGTGAAAATGGCATCGTCCAGCAGATATTCCCAATAGCCGGCGAATTCCCGGACCGCGATCACCTCGGCGTCGATCGATGCCGAACGGCCACCGAACCCAGCAAGCAGAACAGCGTCGCCTTCGGATACCGCGCCGGACCTACCAATCTCAATCGCCTGAACGTCGAGACGACCAAGCGCTTGGATCAATCCGAATCCGGTTTCCTGATCGTACCCAAGTACGTGCCCTTGAACGGCGTTTCCAACATGATCGGTTAACCAGATGGTTTCGGCCTCGGTCACCAGGTAGCCAATGGTCAGAACAACGCCTTCCTCTCGGATGACGATGCCATTCCCTCCCCGCTCGGTTCCTAGGATTGATGCCGTATGCGCATCCTCGGGAATATGCGAGCGGACCGAAACCATGGACGCGAAAACTTTCGCTAAATCAAAGTCATAATCTTCCTGACGCGGGG
>JAPKDN010000493.1 GCA_028822575.1 Alphaproteobacteria bacterium
CCGGACAATAGGTCACACCGGCCCACTCCCCCAACCAAGCCACCCACGCCAGTTTCCTGAAGGGGTGCTCGGGTGAGGAGTGGGCCGGTGTCTTTCGCCCGAGATGGCTTTATTAATCCGGCAGTTTGGTCGACTGCCAGGCGACCATGCGCCAGGAACCGCTCTGATTTTGGTAGACGTCGGTGAAGCGGACGCCAAAGCTTCTCGGCGCGCCATTTGCCTCGACATTAATCTGGGCTTCGCCGGTCAATACGACCGCGTCGCCGAGATCCAGCGCCTTCACGCCCGACGGCACGATCGAGGTATAGACCGTCGCCCCGGACTCCATGCCCGCGATGATGCTCTCCTTGGTATCAAGCCGCGCCGAGGAATGGGTGTAGATCAGATCTTTGCACAGAAGGTTCTTGAGTTTGCCGATATCCTTGTCGGCCATCGCCTGCATGCGCTCTTTATCCAGCGCGATGATCATGTCGCCGTTGGTGGTCATGGGATTTCTCCAATTTTTAAAGTTCAAGGGTTGAGCATTAGGAAACCAACGCCAACCCCTCATCCGTCCGGATGTCGTTGATGACTTCCTTCACCCGCTGGCGCAGCGGCGCGTATTGCAGGCCGAATTCCTCGATCACGCGGTTGTTGCTGATCAGGTAATTACCGGAAGCCTCCTTGCCGCCGAGCTCGGCCTCGAAGCGGATATCGGCGTCGGGCAGGAATTCCCGCACCAGGGCCGCCAATTCGACCATACTGACCGTCGTGCCACCTGAATTATAGGTATCGTGCTTGGGCTTGTCGGCCAGCAACACCCGCGTGAAGACTTCGGCCATGTCCTCAACATGAATGACACAGCGCATGGCGTCGCCATGGGGGAAGGTGACGGATTGCCCGCGTGCCGGCTGGCACATGCAGTTCACGTGATCGATGGAGCCGAACTTCTTATCCGGGCCGGTGACGTTCGCTGGGCGAATACAGGTGATGGTCATGCCATGGTTGCGGCGATAGTCGCGCGCCTGCCACTCGTTCATGATCTTGTTGGCGCCGTATTGGGTCTCGCCACGCCGCTCGTCGGTCTCGTCGACCACGTGGTCGCCGAAATAGGCTTGCGGGCCCGTCACCGCGAGGGAACTGGCGAAGACCGTGTGCTTGACGTTGGAACGCCGGGACGCCTCGAACACATTGTCCATGCCCTGGACGTCGAGCTTGAAGGCGGTATGGGGATCGATCTCGCCAATGAAATACGAAAGATTGATCACGCGTTCCGCCCGGAATTCCTGGACCGCGCCGATGACGTCATCGAACTGGGTTACGTCGCCGCGAACGATCTTGACCTTGTCGCCAAGATCGGCGAAGGCCCGAGTGGCGCTGGCGACATCGATATCCATGCAGGTCACTTCGTGGCCCTGTGCCGCCAGAATCGGAATCATCCGTCGCCCAATGAAACCCGCGCCGCCTATCGCCAGTATCGACATTGTTTTGATCCCTTCTCTAAGCCTTGTCCGTTCATTGGGAGCATCATGCCGCAAGCGTGGGGTCGGCGTCACCGGTCCGACGGGTGGAGCAACCGTATCGCATGAGTGTGATCGGCGACCGGCGAACGCGGTCCTGGCTCTTGTTCGAGGGCGAAAAAAGGGTCACGGTATTTTCCACTATTAAGCGTTCTGGAGAGGGTAGGCCCATGCCGAAACAATCGGATCTCGTAATTCGTGGCGGAACCCTGATCGATGGCTCCGGGGGCGAGCCCTACCAGGGCGATATCGCGATCGCCGACGGGGTGATCTCCGCCATTGGACTTGGGCTGCCGAAGGGCGCCGAGGAAATCGACGCCAATGGCCGTATCGTCACCCCCGGTTTCGTCGACGTACACACCCATTACGACGCCCAGGTGACCTGGTCGAACCGGATCAACCCGTCGTCCTGGAATGGCGTGACCACCGTGATGATGGGTAATTGCGGTGTCGGTTTCGCGCCCTGCAAACCGCATCAACGTGACCAGCTGGTCGAGCTGATGGAAGGCGTCGAGGATATCCCCGAACCAGTGCTGACCGAGGGTCTGCCGTGGAATTGGGAGACGTTCGAGGATTATCTCGATGCCCTGGACGCAAGACAATTCGACCTCGACGTGGTCACCCAAGTGCCGCACGCGGCGCTCAGGGTCTATGTGATGGGGGACAGGGGCGTGGCCCGCGAGGACGCGACCGCCGAAGACCGAGCGGAAATGGCGAGGCTCGCCGCCAACGGTATTCGCGCTGGCGCGCTCGGGTTTTCTACCAGCCGCACCATCAATCACCGGACCGTCGCCGGCGCCTATACCCCGACCCTGGGGGCGGCCGAGGCCGAGCTGATCGAGATCGCCAAGGCGGTCGGCGAGGCTGATGGTGGGTGGTTGCAGGTGATCTCCGACTTCGACGATCCGGCCGAGGAAATGGACCTACTGCGCCGCATGGCCAAGACCTCTGGACGGCCGATGACGATTACCGTGCTGCAACGTGACAACCGGCCGGAGCTGTGGCGCGAGACCATGGCCGATATCGCCGAGGCCAATGCCGACGGTGCCAAGATCGTCGGCCAGGTCCTCACCCGCCCAACTGGAGTGATGCTGGGTTTTGAAATATCGCTGAACCCGTTCATGGGTTGCCCCGCCTGGCGCGAGGTTGTCGATCTGCCGCATCCGGAGAAAGTCGCGCGGTTGCGGGACCCGGCGTTCAAGGCGCGGATACTGACGGAACGGCAGGAAGATCACCTGATGCGCACCCGCGTTACCAAATGGGATAGCGTGTTCGTCTTGGGAAATCCGCCGAACTATGAGCCCGCGCCTGAAACCTCGATCGCGGCTCGGGCTGCGCGAGAGGGCCGGACGCCCGAAGAAGTCAGCTATGACCTGCTTCTGGAAAACGATTGTCGTGCGATCCTATACCGGCCGTTGTCGAACTATGCTTACGGTGATCTGGATACCGTCGCTGACATGATGCAACACCCGAATTCATTGGTTGGCCTGGGCGATGGTGGAGCGCATGTCGGCGTGTTGACCGACGCTAGTGCGATTACCTATATGCTGACCCATTGGACCCGCGACCGCGAACGTGGCACCAAACTCCCCCTGCCTTGGGCGATCAAACGGCTGACCCGCGACAATGCCGAGGCGATCGGGTTGAAAGATCGGGGGGTTTTGGCGGTGGGAAAGAAGGCGGATATCAACGTCATCGACTATGAAAACCTAAAGATCCGCCCACCCGAGGTGCTGTACGACCTGCCCGCCGGCGGCAAGCGCATGGTCCAGCGAACTGAAGGCTATGACGCCACCATCGTCGCCGGACAGATTGTCTATCGCCACGGCGAGGCGACCGACGCATTGCCGGGACGGTTGGTCAGGGGCGCGAAAGACTGATGATGAGGGCCGCGGGCAGCGAGGCTTGGGTGGAGTAAGAGATGGCTATGGCGCGCAGACTGGAATTCGGATGGTACCTACCCACCAACGGTGATAGCACGTCGTTTGGCGATCCCTCGGCGAGCGTCGAGATCGA
>JAPKDN010000494.1 GCA_028822575.1 Alphaproteobacteria bacterium
ACATAAGAGACCCGGAAAGCCAAGCCATCGTTGAGACCGTCCCTGACGAACAATGTCTTGCAGCCCTGTTCGGCGAGGCGAGAAATCTTGTCATCCGGACGCGCGGCGGCCGGGAATTGGCCAACGCCTAAACGGCTAGCAACCCTTTCAACGCTTTGGTAGGCGTCCCCGGAAACGATCTCCACCGTGAGGCCCACCTCCTTCAACCAATCGACCGTCTCTATCGCGCCGGGCCAGAGCGTGTCATCGAAACGGAATATCTCCCGGCACTTGACCGGACCCAACCAGGCCTGCCGCTGAAGAAGGGGCGTGGCGCCACCATGACCCATGACTACAAGCGCAACGGCACCACAACGCTATTCGCCACGCTCAATGTGTTGGACGGCACTGTGATCGGCCAAAATATGGCGCGTCACCGACACCGGTAGTTCATCCGCTTCCTCAATTGCATCGAGCGCGAGGTTCCACCCCGCAAGGATACCAGCGTCATCCTCGACAATTATGCGGCCCACGAAAAGGACAAGGTCCTGGCCTGGCTGGCTCGCCATCCGCGTTGG
Source organism: Alphaproteobacteria bacterium (assembly GCA_028822575.1). The sequence continues at coordinate 558 of JAPKDN010000494.1, forward strand.
ACCTTCCACCTTACGCCTACAACGTCGTCTTAAATGAACGGGGTGGGAGGCTTCTTCGCCAAGCTAACCCGACGACGGCTCAAGCGTGGGGTCTTCCGGTGCCTGGTCGATTTGCAGGCCTCTATTAACTGCTTCATCGCAGAGTACAACGTCAACGACGCCAAACCATTTGCCTGGAGAGCCGACCCTAACGAAATTATCGCCGCAAGAAACCGAGGGTTCCAAATGTTGGGGCCAATCCAATAGATCAAGTGTCAACCACCAAGACCGCGTACCATTTAAGCGGAACACAAATTCGAGGCCCGGACCCTCGGCGCGACCGAAGCGGAACAGGACACCGAAAAGCCATCGTGTGTCACATCCCGTATCAGTCGGTGATTGTTCGGACAACGCCCTTGAGCCCGCCCGCCCAAGTCTTGCACAATCCAATCTTTCGCCAAGTGGCGCGACGATCGATCTAACGGGAGAACGGGAGCATGAGCGATAACGCTCCGCCGGCACGGCACATGAATTTGGCGGTTTTTCTGACGGCCGACGCCAATTATCATCATTTGGGCTGGCGCCGCCCAGACTCCTGGGTGGATGGCGGCTCCAACTTCCAACGCTGGATCGAGTTCGCGCGCATCGCCGAAGCGGCGAAGCTCGACATGCTTTTTATTGCCGACCAAATCGCGGTCGTTGGCGGTGATGATCTGGAAGCGATCACCAATAGTTCCAAAATCGCCCGGCTAGAGCCGATGACGCTCTTATCCGCGCTTGCCTCGCACACCCGCAAAATAGGCCTCGCGGCGACTTGCGCCACCAGCTATTCCGAGCCCTACACGGTTGCCCGCATGTTCGCCTCGCTCGACCATATCAGTGGCGGTAGGGCGGGCTGGAACTGCGTTACCGGCGGCCAGAAAGAGGAGGCTCAAAACTTCAGCATGGAGCGCCACCAAGCCCATGCCGACCGGTATGAACGCGCCAATGAATTCGCCGATGTGGTGATGGGTCTTTGGAACAGTTTCGACGACGATGCCCTGCTTTACGACAAGGAAGCCGCTAGATTCTTCGATCCCACGAAGATTCACACGCTGAACCACAAAGGCAAATACTTCTCGGTAAAAGGCCCGCTCAATTCGGCGCGCTCGCCTCAGGGACGCCCCGTCATCATCCAGGCTGGCGGATCGGACGCGACCGTCGAGATGGCATCCAGGATCGCCGACGTCGTCTTCACCGCCCAAGCGGACCTTGAGGCGGCGCGGGATTTCTATACCCAGATTAAGGACGCGACCCTGGGACGAGGCCGCGCGCCGGAAACCGTTAAGGTCCTGCCTGGCATTTCGATCTATGTCGCGCCCACGCGCGAGGAAGCCCAAGCGAAATTCGATGCGCTGCATTCCATGGTTGATGTCGCCGACGCAGTGGCCGGTCTCGGCCTGCTGCTCGGCGGCGTGGACCTCGCCGGATATGATCCGGACGGGCCGATGCCCGCGCTCGAAGGTAATGACTTAAGAATGAGCGGACCCGTTACGTTCGTGCGGATTGGCCGGGAGAAGAACTACACGCTTGGCCAAGTCGCGATACATGCCAAGGCCGCCCGCAATCATTGTCTGGTCGTCGGCGACGTCAAGGATGTCGCGGACCATATGGAACGCTGGTTCCGGGGCGGCGGCGCCGACGGCTTCAACCTGTTGCCCCCCACCGTTCCAGGATCCCTTCGGGATTTTTGTGAACTGGTGGTGCCTGAATTGCAGGCGCGCGGGTTGTTCCGCACCGACTATGAAGGCGGAACGCTGCGCGAAATACTGGGCCTTGCAATCGACGCAGCGTAGCGCCGAGCAGACATCTGGGGTTAAGAATACCTCATGTTTCGACCCCACTGGAGTGACCCCTTGAAACGACCCGTCCCCAACCCCCGTGTATTGGATGTTCCCGGTTATTTTCAGGGCGCATCACATTTTGACGGCATGGCCGCGCCGATCAAGCTCTCTTCAAACGAGAACGCGCATGGCCCAAGCCCGGCCGCGATAGATGCGGTCCGCGAGGCTGCGGCCAGTGCGCATATCTATCCCGAGGGTCAGGCAACGGTTTTGAACGAGGCACTGTCCGAGCGCTTTAGGATTCCCGCCGACCGGATCGTGACTTCGACCGGGTCGGACGATCTAATCCCTCTTTTGATTCGCGGATTCGCGCCATCAGGCAGTGAAATTCTGTATTTTGAGGACTCTTTCGCCAAATACCCAATCTACGTTCTTGGTGCGGGCTGTGACCCAGTCGTTATGACGCGCGACAAGAACGCAGACTATCGGTTGCGTTTGGAGGATGTAAAAGCGGCCTTGACGCCGAAGACCCGGTTTCTGCTGCTCGACAACCCAGCTAACCCAACCGGCGCGGTTCTGAACGCCGACGAGATCCGCGCCCTGCACGCAATATTGCCCAGCGACGTGATTCTGGTACTGGATGAGGCCTATGCCGAGTTTTCGGATATTGGCGATGCTGGCATCGCGTTGGCGCTAGAAGCGTCGAACGTGGTGACGATGCGCACATTCTCCAAGGCCTACGCCCTAGCGGGACTGCGGGTCGGGTGGTGCGTCGGAGCGCCCGAGATCGTCGAGGCGATGCGCCGCCTGAGAGCGTCCTTTCCGATCACCGTGCCCTCGATCGCGGCGGCGGTCGCCGCTTTGGGAGACACCGAACACTTCGAGCAATCGGTTGCCGCTATACGCCGAACCCGCGAGGCCGTGATTTCACGACTTCGTGCCCATGGCTGGCGCATCCCCGATAGCCACGGAAACTTCTTTTTGGTTCGGTTCGAGGGCAACCCGCCAATGGATTACGAAGCGGCACAAACCGCCTTGGTGGCGGAGAACGTGCTTGTTCGCCCCCTGACCATTCAAGGAGGCGAGCAGGTCCTGCGCATTACGGTCGGCACTAACGCACAGATGACGCCAGTTACGCGGGCGTTGTGTGGAGGG
>JAPKDN010000495.1 GCA_028822575.1 Alphaproteobacteria bacterium
AAATTCGATCTATATAGGTCTATCGCGACAAACCGCGCTGCGTCGTGAAATGGCGCTGGTGGCAAATAATATCGCCAACGTCAACACCACGGCCTTCAAACGGGAGCTTGGCGTTTACGCCACCTCGAAGACGAATAATGCCCTCGTAAACAAGCTCGATTTCGTGATTGATCACGGGACCGCCGTGAGCTTCGAGCCCGGAGCGCTTACCAACACCGGCAACGATTTCGATATCGCGATCAACGGGCCGGGTTTTTTCGGCGTCGATGATGGGACGGGCGTGAAATACAGCCGTAACGGCGCTCTATCGCTTAGCCCGGACAATCAGTTGATCACCCGCGAAGGCCATGCGGTTGTCGACGAGGATGGATCACCGATTGTTATTCCGCTTGAAGGTGGAAAGGTCGAGATCGGCCGTGACGGCAGTGTTTCTGCCGGCGCCGAGATCATCGCCAAGATCAAAGTCGTAGAGTTCAAATTCCTGCATCTCATGCAGAAAAATGGCGGTAGCCTGTTCGAAACCACCGAAGCCCCGCAGGATCCAGTCAACTCCACTGTCCTGCAAGGTTCTCTAGAACGAGCAAACGTGACCCCGGTCAAGGAACTAGTCCGGATGATCGATATCCAGCGGTCCTATGACGCAGTTAAAGGCTTCTTGGATCGCGAAGCAGAACGTCAACAAACCGCCGTGCGCAGGCTCGGTCGCAGCACGCCAAGCTAGTAACGGACCTCGGTTTAGGAAAGGTATTACGTCATGCAAGCCTTGAACATCGGCGCGACTGGAATGTTGGCCCAACAGACGAACGTCGAAGTCATTTCCAATAACATAGCCAACATGAACACCACGGCCTTTAAGCGCCACCGCGCTGAATTCCAGGACCTGCTCTATCAGGATCTGCGCCGGGTAGGCAGCAACTCCTCCGATGCCGGCACGATCGTGCCCTCAGGTATCCAACTTGGCGTTGGTGTCCGTGTCGCCTCTACCTACCGGGTGAGCGAGCAGGGTTCCTTGATCAAGACCGACAATCCCCTAGATCTCGCTGTGCAAGGCGAAGGTATGTTTCAGATTCAGCTGCCGACCGGCGAAACCGCTTATACCCGTGCCGGTTCCTTCCAGGTCAACGCAGCTGGCACGATCGTCAACGCGGATGGCTTTACCGTATTGCCCGGCATCACAGTCGACCAAGCCGCCGTCGGCGTGACCATCAACCAATCCGGTCAGGTCCTGGTGAAGTTGGATGGTCAGGTCACAGAGCAGGTCGCCGGGCAAATTCAGCTGGCGACATTCCAGAACCAAGCTGGTCTGGAGCACCTAGGCAACAATCTGTTGTCCCCGACCGAGGCTTCCGGCGCAGCGGTGACCGGCAACCCCGCCACCGCAGGTTTCGGCGGTCTCTTCCAGGGTTACATCGAAGCCTCGAACGTCGATCCGGTTCATGAAATCACCGACCTCATCACCGCCCAGCGCGGCTACGAGCTGAACTCGAAAGTCATCGAGACGGCCGATCAGATGATGGCTACCGTGAACAACATCCGCTGATAACACCGTCGACGAACAGCTGTGCAAAAGGAGAAGGTTGATGAAAACGACCCTAAAACAGCAACTGACCGGCTTGGCGATGGTTGTAATCGTCATTCTGGGAACGGTCATGGCTCTCTCCACCGCGACGTCGGCGGCGGAAACGGTTCATCTGAGAAAAAGCGTGACGGTGACCTCCGAGCAGATTTTACTCGGTGATATCTTCACCGGACTTGGCGAAATCGGCAACGCTGTCATCGCTGATGCACCGGCACCGGGTACGAAGTTGAACCTAGGCCCCCGGGAATTGCATCGGATCGTTAAACAGTACGACCTGCCCTGGCACCCCGCCCGGGGTCAGCAACTCGTGCGCATCGCACGTGCAACCCGTACCATTCCTCTGAAAACTGTTCGTCTTGCGCTGAGCGATGCCTTGATGGACAGTCATGTCACTGGCGATGTCGACATCGAGCTGACCAATCGCCGCCTCAACATGCTGGTCGCGGCGAACCGGGATCTTTCGGTCCGCGTGCACGACATGAATTACGATCGCCAGACCCGACAGTTCAGCGCTTTGCTTTCGGCGCCAGCCGACGATCCCAACGCGCCCAGGAAAGCCGTCAAGGGACGAATATACGCGCTTGTTGATCTTCCCGTGACGCGGCGCCACATACGCCCTGGCGAGGTTATCAAGGCTCGGGACATCGGATGGCGCAGCGTGCGGGCGAACCAGAGCACCTATAACACCATCAACAGCCTGGACGAGTTGATCGGTCAATCCGCCCGCCGACCGCTTATTGCTGGTCGACTCATCAAACATACCGACGTGAAGCCTCGCGAACTGGTAGCCAAAGGTGATTTCGTCACCGTTCACTTCCGCAGCCAGACCATGAGCCTGAGCTATCGGGGCGTGGCCATGGAAAGCGGCGCCAGGAACGACGTAATACGGATCCGTAATCCTCGCAGTAAGAAAGTCATCGAAGGCAAAGTGATCGGCCCAAACATTGCCGCAATCCAATTGCCAAATTTCGCGGCGCTGAACTGAGCGACGCCTTTTTGGAACCAATACGGCTCATGCTCTAAAGCTCGAGGCCGTATCAAGAAAAGAGGAAATTAGACAATGACCAGAACCGTCAGAAAAACCACCCTTCACACTGCCCTGATCCTGAGCACGGCGCTTGGCCTTAGCGCCTGTAACACCCTGGATCGCCTGGCCACGATTGGGAACCCGCCAGTCCTCAGCACAATCGCGAACCCTAACAAGGTAAGAGGGTATAAACCGGTTTCCATGCCGATGCCGGACCCAGTCCGGGTGACCCGCCGGCCAAATTCACTTTGGCAGGAAGGCTCTCGCGCCTTCTTCAAGGACCAACGGGCCAGCGATATAGGCGACATCATCACCGTGGTCGTCGAATTGGAAGATGAAGCCCAGCTGGATGTTCGCACACGGCACGACCGGACCAAAACAGATGACTTCGGTGTAACCGGCCTATTCGGTTTGGAAAACCTCATTCCCAAGGTCCTGCCGGGCGCCGAAACCGGGACTGATCTGTTCAACCTAAACAGCTCGATGGCGAATGATGGACGAGGCCGGGTAGATCGCACGGAGACGGTGAACCTCCGGGTTGCCGCCGTGATTAGCCAAAAACTTCCAAATGGTAATCTCGTGGTCTTTGGACGGCAGGAAATTCGGGTGAATTATGAAGTCCGCGAGGTTGTCGTCGGCGGGATCATCCGTCCGGAGGATATCGCTACCACCAACACCATAGGCTACGATCAGATGGCCGAAGCTCGGATAGCCTATGGTGGGCGCGGTCAGCTTAGCGATCTGCAGCAAATGCGCTACGGCTCTCAAGTCATGGAAGTTCTGATGCCATTTTAGTCCCCCATCAAATCCCTAACGATGGAAGGCCTCCGATCGCGAGGCCTTCCATGGTTCGAATCGTCACCTCCCGGGGGTCTCAGAGTCTTGGGCGTCATTCGTCGCGGTGGG
>JAPKDN010000496.1 GCA_028822575.1 Alphaproteobacteria bacterium
AGCGCGCGATGCCAACGTCGGCGGCGAAGTCCTTTGCAACGTTATCTAGAGATCAGCTATGTCTCGTATCGGTAAAAACCCTGTTGTCGTCCCCAAAGGTGTGGAAGTCACTCTCTCTGGGCAGGAAGTCTCCGCCAAAGGGCCAAACGGCACCCTTGCAATGACACTGGTCGCAGATGTCGTCGCGACGCGCGAAGACGATGTTATTCGAGTTCTTCCCCGCAATGATTCGAGGCGGGCGCGAACGATGTGGGGCATGCAGCGCTCGCTGCTCGACAACTTGGTGGTCGGCGTTTCCACGGGCTTTACGAAGGAACTCGAGATCGTCGGCGTCGGGTACCGTGCGCAAGTTAAGGGGAAAGACCTTGTCTTGGCGCTCGGGTTTAGCCACGAAGTTCGGCATCCGATTCCCGAGGGGATCAAGATTGAATGTGCGTCTCCGACGCAAATCAAAGTTTCAGGCGCTGATCGGCAACGGGTTGGTCAGACCGCCGCTGAAATTCGGGCGTATCGCAAGCCGGAACCCTTCAAGGGCAAGGGCGTGAAGTACGTTGGCGAGTATATCTTCCGCAAAGAAGGCAAGAAAAAGTAGGCCGAGAAATGACCGAGAAATCTATCAAACGGCGTACTCGGGTGCGCACCAAACTGCGGCGGAAGTCGATCGGCCGACCGCGCCTTTCGGTGTTTCGTTCGCATCAGAATATCTATGCCCAGGTGATCGACGATGCAAAGGGGGCAACTCTCGCTGCAGCATCGACCCTGGAGAAAGATATTGCCGGAGGCAAAGGCGGCAACAAGGACGCCGCTGCTGCAGTTGGCAAAGCGATTGCCGAACGCGCGAAAGCCGCTGGTGTTGTCGAAGTGGTGTTCGATCGAGGCGATTACATGTTTCATGGCCGCGTCAAGGCGCTGGCCGATGCCGCGCGCGAAGGCGGCTTGTCGTTCTAAGAGGATAGTCAGTTATGGCTCGTCAGAATTACGGAGATCGCCAGGATTCGGATCTGGTCGACAAGCTCGTCGGAATCAACCGGGTCGCGAAAGTGGTCAAGGGTGGCCGTCGTTTCGGCTTTGCAGCGCTCGTGATTGTTGGCGATCAGAAGGGCCGTGTAGGCTGGGGTAAGGGGAAGGCTCGTGAAGTGCCCGAGGCTATCCGGAAGGCAACCGAGTCGGCGAAGCGGAACATGATCCGCGTCCCGTTGCGCGAAGGTCGGACTTTACATCACGATGCGACCGGCCGTTTTGGTGCTGGTCGTGTAGTGCTCCGTACGGCGCCTCCAGGCACCGGCGTGATTGCCGGCGGCCCAATGCGCGCAATCTTCGAAACCTTGGGTGTTCAAGATATCGTGACAAAATCGATTGGGACGTCCAATCCGCACAATATGATCAAGGCGACATTCAATGCGCTGGAAAATCTGATGTCACCACGCCACGTTGCCGCGAAGCGAAACAAGAAGGTCGGCGACATTGTTGTTCGCCGTCGTGATACAGAAGCTGAGGCCCAGGCTTAGTTATGGCAGGGAAGAAAAAGACGGTACGCGTCACTCAGACCGGTAGCTCAATTGGGCGCCCGAAAACGCAGCGCGCGACGCTTGTTGGCCTTGGTCTGAACAGGATGCATCGCACCCGCGAGTTGGAGGATACAGCTGCGGTACGCGGCATGATCGACAAGGTACATCACTTGGTACGTGTCGAGACGGCGGAATAGGGTAGAGACATGCAACTCAATGACATTGCCGACAAAGCCGGCTCCCGGCGCCCGCGTAAACGGGTTGGTCGCGGCATCGGTTCGGGTACTGGCAAGACGTCAGGCAAAGGCCATAAGGGTGCAAAGGCGCGCTCGGGCGTAGCAATCAAGGGCTTCGAAGGCGGTCAGATGCCGATCTACCGGCGCCTGCCGAAGCGCGGCTTCAACAATATATTTCGCAAGCACTACCAGGCCGTCAATATCGGGCGCCTTCAACAAGCGATCGATGCCGGCCGATTGGATTCGAGCAAGCCGGTCGACTCAGCTGCACTGCTCGCGGCCGGCGTGATCCGTCGCCCGCTTGATGGTGTTCGATTGCTGGCGAAGGGCGAACTAAAGGCCGGCCTTACGATCGAAGTCGCTGGCGCGTCAGTGGCTGCGGTTGACGCTGTTGAAAAAGCGGGCGGGAAGGTTACCCAGACCGTGGTCCGAGACGAAGCGGCAATTGCAGCAAAGGCCGACAAGCGCCGGGCACGAGGCAAAGGTAAAAGCGCGGCAGCAGACGCTTAGAAACGTGTGACGAACGGCGCAAGCGCGTTCTCACTCGAGGGACACAGAAGCGATGGCATCAGCCGCTGAACAACTAGCCGCCAATATTAATTTGGGCGCCTTCTCCAAGGCGACCGAACTGAAAAAGCGGCTGTGGTTCACACTTGGCGTTCTCGTCGTTTATCGCCTCGGGACGTTCATTCCAATTCCGGGTGTCGACCCGGTGATCATGCAAGACATCTTCCAGCAAAACGCTGGTGGTATCTTGGGCATGTTCGACATGTTTGCGGGCGGTGCCTTGGGGCGGATGACGATTTTCGCGCTCAACATTCTTCCCTACATCTCGGCCTCCATCATCATGCAGCTTATGACCGCGGTGTCCCCGCGGTTTGAGGCGCTGAAGAAAGAAGGTGAGCAGGGCCGCAAAAAAATTAACCAATACACTCGCTATGGAACGGTTCTTTTAGCCGCTTTGCAGGCGTACGGCATTTCCGTGGGGCTTGAGAGCATGACGAGTTCTCAGGGTAGCGCAGTCCTCGATCCCGGATCCTTCTTCCGGGTGACGACGGTCATTACGCTCACCTGCGGCACAGTGTTCTTGATGTGGCTGGGTGAGCAGGTGACCGCGCGGGGTGTCGGGAACGGAATATCCCTCATCATTTTTGCTGGTATCGTGGCCAACCTCCCAGCGGCCCTTGTCGGTACCTTGGAACTTGGCCGCACCGGCGCGCTGTCGGCCGGCTTCATCCTGATACTGATTGTCATGATGTTCGGGGTCATTGCGTTTGTCGTTTTCGTCGAGCGTGCTCAGCGACGAATCGTTGTTCAGTACCCTAAGCGGCAGATGGGCAACAAGATGACGGGGGGCGAAAGCTCCCACATCCCGCTCAAACTCAACACCGCGGGTGTCATTCCAGTGATCTTTGCGTCGTCTCTGTTGTTGCTGCCGATCACACTGGCGAATTTCACTGCTGGTGGTGGCCCCGGATGGTTGCTCACCGTCTCGGCGCTGTTGGGTCGGGGGCAGCCGCTCTACCTTCTCCTGTATGCGTCGGGTATCGCCTTTTTCGCCTTTTTCTATACCGCGATCGTATTCAATCCTTCGGACACTGCCGATAACCTGAAAAAATATGGTGGGTTTGTGCCTGGTATCCGACCAGGAAAAAACACAGCTGACTATTTGGATTTTGTCCTAACGCGACTGACTGTGGTGGGCGCCTCATACCTCGTGGCCGTCGCGATCCTGCCGGAGATTCTGATTTCTCGTTTCTCGG
>JAPKDN010000497.1 GCA_028822575.1 Alphaproteobacteria bacterium
GAAAGTGTCGGTCTCGGTCGTGCGGGACGTATCCTGCAAGGCCAACGCCTTTGCCGCCAGTGATGTCGCGCTCGCGACGTCCGGCACTGTTACGCTGGAACTGTCGTTGGCGCGTGTGCCGACCGTGGTGGCTTACCGAGTTAATCCTCTATCGGTGCCGATTGGCCACCTTTTGGTGAATCGTGATTCGGTGATCCTCACCAACCGGATCCTGGAGCGGCAAATCCTGCCGTTATTCATTCAAAGAGAATGCACTCCCGATCGCCTGGGCGTCGCGGTTACCAGGTTGCTGGAGGATGGTCCCGCGCGGGCCGAGCAAATGGAGGCTGCGGATTCTGTGGTGGGGCTTCTGCGCGTGGGCGATGAGCCAGCATCGATATCTGCAGCACGGGCCGTCTTGGGGGCTATAGGTCTTACGGCCCCCTGATCCGGCGACCATCGCCTCACCCCGCGGGTGCCGGGGTATTGGATCTTGGCATTCGTACCAGCATGATCAATGGAATTATCGAAAACGCGACGATCGTGTAGAGGTAGAACGCGTTGATATAGCCGATCATACGAGATTGCCGAGCGATTTCGCCGGACAGGCGCATCAGTTCAGATGGGCTCTCGGGCATCGGCGCGCCTTTTAACGCCATTACGGAGCTGCTCTCTCCGAAGATCGAGATGAAACTGGTGAGATCCGCGTAGCTGGTTGACGAGGTTTGGATGATGAGTGCGATGGTCAGTGAGATTGAGATTGAACTGCCAACATTGCGCACGAGATGAAAGAACGCGCTGGCCTCGTTCAGCTTGGTCTTCGGGATGGTCGAGAAGGTGATTAGGGTCAGAGGTACCCATACGAATCCAACCCCCAGCCCCGCCAATGTGTTCGCCCAGGCGAGCTCTGCGGACGAAAGATTGATGTCGAACGCGCCCATATAGACGCCGGCGACCCCTTGAAGGCCAAAGCCCACAGATAATACCACCCTCGGATCGAACCATTTGTTGACGAAGACAAGTATAGTGGAGCCGGCGAGTGTCCCGAGGCCACGCAAGGCCAGGAACAAGCCGATCTCGTTCTCCGGATAGTTTTGTAAACCCTGCATCATCGGGGGATAGATGATCAGCGGTGTCCACATGATCGCGCCAAACAGGAAGGTAATTACGATTCCCAGCCCGTAATTACGGTCCAACAGGATCCTGGGATCAAAGAACGGCGCCTTGGTGGTAAAGGTATGGGCTAGGAAAATGTACAGAGCGCCGAGCGCGATCAGGCCCTCGACGACAATCTCGGGAGAGTCGAACCAATCCAATCGCTGACCTCGGTCGAGCATCATTTGTAACGACGCGATCCCTAGGGAGAGTGAAATCAACCCAGTCCAGTCGAGCTTTATTGCCACCGCTTTGCGACTGTCATCTATGAAGGTTATGATCCCGGCGATCGCCAGGATGCCGAACGGCACCAGCAGGAAAAACACATAACGCCAACCTAATTCCTCGGAGAGATAGCCACCGACCGTCGGCCCGATGATCGGCCCGAACACGACCCCCATGCCGAACACGGCCGTCGCGGTGCCATGCTCCTCGCGTGGGAAGATATCTAGGATCATCGCCATGCAGATAGGCACCAGCGGCGCCCCAAAAGCGCCTTGTAGGATCCTGAAAAATACTAATTGTTCGAGGTTAAGCGCCATGCCGCAGCATACGGATGCGATGGTGAAGCCGATCGAGCAGTACAGCATCAGGTTACGGCGGCTGAACCGGCTAGCAAGCCATCCCGAGGCCGGCGTGACCATGGCGGTGGCGACGATGTTGAAGGTCACCACCAAGGCGATCTGATCAACGGTCGCCGCGAAAGTCCCCTGCATTTTTGGCAGGGCCACGTTGGCGATCATCACCGTCATCGTATAAAGCATGGTCACGAACGTCAGCGTCGCCAGCACGATATAGCGGCGCAGCGTCGACATTTCGCTAATGGTTTGATCAGTCACGGCGCTCTTCGACGCGGGTTAGAGAGCGGTATGGCTCGCCGCCTATTTTCGCATAGAAGAGGCCATGCTGTCTTGATTATACCCGCCGTCGCCGCCAGTCTACTCGCTGGCTTAACCCTTGATCGCTTGTTTATCGATTTCGACCTGGACCGCGGCGGCCGCTTGCCCGACGAAGACGTCGCGATTTTCAAGACTGTAATCATAGCTGGCGCGGCGGAGATCGTTAAGACCCTGGAAATGTGGCGCGACATAGCGTGACATCAGCTCATAATGCCGCTTGGTGGCGCCGAAATCTGCCCAGTTATGAGCCAATTCAAGAAACGCACCGAAACCGCCGGTGCCTTTTTGCAGGTTCTCGATATAGCGGATCGCGTCGTCGGGCGTGCCAATGCAGGCCATGTTGTTTTCCATCAGATACTCAACGGCGTTGTCGATCTCCGGCGGCACGATCGGGAAGGTTGCGATCTCGCGGAAATATTGCGCCCATTTATCCAGGCCGAACTTGACGTTCTCCAGCGCTTGTTCGCGGGTGTCAGCGATATGGGCGAGTGATACGACCCGCCAGTTTTCGCGACTGACGGTCTTGCCGTTCTCGGCGGCGGTCTGCTCGCAGATCTTCCAGTTATTAGCATGATGCTTCAGCGCCTCGTCCGAGGTGCCGCCGATCGACAACATCCCGAGCCCGTGCTTGCCCGCGGCCAATGCGCCGGAAGGCGAACGCGCGCAGGCCACTGCCATCTCCATGTGCGGGCGAGTATAGCAGGGCAGCTGCATCTGCGCTTCGCGCATCTCAAACCAGTCGGTTTTGGCGCTGACGACCTCGCCCTTGATCAACGGCATGATCACGTCGAGCGCCTCGTTCATGTTACGGCGTTGATTAGCGGGTTCGATGCCCATACGGAATGCATCGCCGACCAGGGCACCCGGGCCAACCCCGAACATCACTCGGCCCTTGGACTGATGATCTAGTTGGACCATCCGGTCGACGGCCATGAAGGGGTGGTGATAGGGCAGGGAGACAACGCCGGTACCAAGTCGGATATGTTTAGTCCGCTCGACCGCCGCGGCGATGAAGACCTCCGGCGACGCAATGATCTCAAACCCGCCGGAATGATGCTCACCTATCCAGGCTTCGTCATAGCCAAGGTGATCGAGATGCTCTACCAGTTCGAAATCCCGATCCAGGGCATTAGTTGGGTTCTCCTCGACGGCGTGAAAAGGCGCGAGAAAGATACCGAAACGAAGCCGATTGCTGGTCATCTGAGCCTCCGAAGCATGCATTTAGTGTGTACTACGGGCAAGCCTAGCGCCGGCGGCGGCGAACGGAAAGCAGTGATGGCGGAACGGAGTCAGAACCAGATAGGCGATGCGGCCACGTGGCCGATGTGGTCGTAAAGATGCCTAACAAAGGTTCAAAAATGTTGTTTTATTCAGATTTCCTGTTGGCCGTAGTGTTAATGACGTGTTTTATTTGAATTAGAATATCTTTATATTTTAATAATAGCGGCGTATAATGAACATTAATTTTCTATG
>JAPKDN010000498.1 GCA_028822575.1 Alphaproteobacteria bacterium
TGCCGGTTCCAAAAGCTGAAATTGCCGACTTGGGCTTGACGTCGGCTAAAGCGATGACTACCTGTACGCAATGTTATTACATAATGCAAAAACTTGGTGCCGCAGAACTGTGGCCATGATCTTGCTCGTGATCGTTGGGCTGGTCTGGTCGTCCGGCGTCCGGGCGACGCCAAGAACTGTTGTCACCATCAAGCCGATCCATTCTCTGGTTGCAGCGGTGATGGCTGGCATTGGCCAACCACGCTTGCTCGTGACCGGTGCTGCATCGCCGCACGGTCATGCCTTAAAACCGTCCCAGGCAAGGGCGTTGGCGGCGGCTGAGCTGGTGGTCTGGGTTGGACCGGAGATGGAAAGTTTCCTTATCAAACCCGCCGTGTCCTTGCTGGCGACCACGACTGTTCTGACTCTGATCACGGAACCCGAGGTCATCAAGCTGCGGGCAAGGCGCGGTGGCGCTTGGCAAGGCCATGAAGCGGACGAAGATCATCAAGGCGCTTCGGATGAGCATACCGAAGGCCGTCATGATATCGACGCGCATTTCTGGCTTGATCCTGAGAATGGCCGGGCCATCGTGGCCTTGGTTGCAGATCGGCTTGCTGGGCTCGACCCGGCCAACGCGGCGGCCTATTGGGCTAACGCGGTCCGGGTGACCCGTGAACTGCAAGCTCTGGAACAGGAAATCGCCGGCCGTCTCGCCGCGTTGCGTCATGTGCCTTACGTGGTTTTCCATGACGCTTATCAGTATTTCGAGGCGCGCTTTCGAACCAACGCGGTGGGCTCGATCAGCATATCCCCCGACCGTCCGCCAAGCGCGCGGCGTTTACGGGATATTCGTCGGCGCATTAAGACGTCGGGCGCGGTATGCGTATTCGCCGAACCGCAGTTCAAGCCCCGTTTGGTCGACACCGTGCGGGAGGGAACGGCGGCGCGCGCGGCAACCCTCGACCCGCTCGGCGCGGCAATAGAGGCCGGTCCGGATGCTTATGCCGCGTTGTTGCGGGATCTGGCGCTCGCGATCGCCTCGTGTTTGGAGAGTTAGCCCGCGCCGTTTCCAGCCAAACGTCGGCCGATTAGGGACAACGCGAACAAGAGCGCCGCCGCAGTAACGATCGCGGGGCCGGAGGGTAGATCCCACTGGAAGGATCCGGCAAGTCCGCCCAGAACCGCCAGCATACCAACGAGACTAGCCACCAGGGCCATCTGCTCGGGTGTCTTGGACACGGCCCGCGCGGCGGCGGCGGGAATGATCAGAAGCGAGGTAATTAGCAGAATCCCAACCACCTTCATGGCGATGGCGATGGTCACTGCGATGATCATCATGAAGGCGATTTGAACCTGGGGCACTGGTACGCCCTCCACCCGGGCGAGATCCTCGTGCACGGTGATCGCCAACAGCGGCCGCCAAAGCCAGGCTAATATCCCAAGCACCACGGCACCGCCGATATAAACGACGGTGATATCGTTCCAAGTGACTGAGAGGACGTCCCCGAGGAGATAGCCGATCAGGTCAACCCGCAAGGTCTCCATGAAGGCTAGCGAGACCAACCCAAGCGACAACGCCCCATGTGACAAGATACCGAGCAGGGTATCGGAGGCGAGCGCGCTTTGCCGTTGACCAAGCGCCAGTAGCAAGGCTACTGCCGCGCAAATCCCGATGATGCCGATGGTTGGGTCGATGCCCAGCAAAAAACCCAAGGTGACGCCGAGTAGCGCGGAATGGGAGAGCGTGTCTCCGAAATAAGCCATCCGGCGCCAGACCAGGAAACTACCTAACGGGCCAGCAACCGCCGCGACGCCCAACGCCGCCAACAGGGCACGAACCAGAAATTCATCCATGGTCTGGGTCCTTGCCATGGTCGTGATGGGCATGCCGTTGGCCCGCGTGGGAATAGCCACCGTCGTCACCCACCACCTCTCCTGCCAGGCCGTGAACATGGTCGTGGTGGTGGTGATAGGTAGCGAGATGACCGACTGCGCGTTCACCGAACAACGCGACATAGCTGGGATCGATTTTCACGTCCATGGGATGCCCGGTGCAACAGATATGATGGTTCAGGCACACCACCCGGTCAGTGGCCGCCATCACCACGTGCAGATCATGCGAGACCATAAGAATACCGCATTCCCGCCGCTGACGCGTATCCTCGATCAGGCCCATCAGTTCATCCTGGCCATGGATATCGAGGCCTTGCGCCGGCTCGTCCAAGACTAAAAGATCGGGATTTCGCAGCAACGCGCGCGCCAGAAGCACCCGTTGGGTCTCGCCTCCGGAAAGCGCCTGCATGGGCCGATTGATGAGCGCGCTGATCCCCACCTCGTCAAGTACCTCCCGGTGTTGGCCCACCGGCACCGGCCCACCGAGGGACAGAAATCGACGCACCGTCAGAGGCAGCGTCCCGTCGAGGGTAAGCTTTTGCGGCATATAGCCGATGCGGAGGCCCGGGCGCGACGCGACCTTGCCCTCCTCGGCCCGGATCAATCCCAGCAACACCCGTAGAAAAAGCGTCTTGCCGGCGCCGTTGGGGCCAATCAGGCTCACCATTTCTCCGGGCATAACGGTTATCTCGACGTTATCGAGAACGGCCTCGCCGCCCCGACGGATGGTCACGCCGTGGCACTCGATCAAAGGCAAGGTCATTGCCGGGGACTATCGTCAACGCAGGTGGGGCAGAGGCCGCGCACTTCGAGCGTCATTTCAGCGATCTGGAAACCGGCGGCGTTCGCGCGTCCCTCGACTGCCCGGGCGATCTCCGGGTCCTCGATCTCAGCGGCTGCACCACAGCCCTGGCAAATCAGAAATTGACCAACATGATCCTCGCCGGGGTGCTGACAACCGACATAAGCTTTGAGTGTTTCAATTTTATGAACCAGACCATGTGCTTGCAGGAAATCCAGAGCACGATAAACCGTTGGCGGGGCGGCCGGGCGTTCTTCCGGCGACAACGCGGCAAGGATCTCATAAGCACCCATTGGCACGTGACTTTTCCAAATAATTTCCAGAACCCGCCGCCGTTGACCGGTCAATCGAGCGCCGCGAACCCGGCAAACCGTCTCGGCGCTAGCTAGGGCGCCGGTGATACAATGCGTATGGTCATGTTCGGGATCGGCGAAAGAACCTTGAAACGTCTCTTGCATGGTAGTGCCTCGGTTGTTTTAATATGTTATAATATCGCAACTTGAGATTTTAAAGCCGATATCTCAGCCCCCGCGGGCCACCCGGCTGCCTTTCACCGGAATCTTCACTCGGACATGCGATGGGCGCCGGTTTGGGAATCCTAGGGTCTCCGGACAAATAGGATTCCCAAACCGGCGTAAATCTGATGCGAGCCTCCTTTTGCCAAGAAAATTTAATGTGTTCCGTTCGATTTGTCATTCGTGACGGTGTTTGGAAGCAGATGACACCGTACCTTCCTAAAAGGACCTCGGGTGTGGGTAGTACGGCGGCGGATAACCGATTGTTCGTGGATGGAGTTTTATGGCACGTCCGCACCGGCTCGCCGA
>JAPKDN010000499.1 GCA_028822575.1 Alphaproteobacteria bacterium
AGACCAATAGATATAGACCATTATCGTTCCGGCCGTTTGGCGGCTGTAGCGGATCGACAGCTGGGCGGTGGTCCTCATCGTTTCCACCGCATCGAAGTGATTTTGCGGTCTACAGCGCGGATTGTTGGGTTCTCGGGGCAGATCGATCCTCTAAGGGAATGGGCGTTGACGGCTGGTTGCCTGGACGATTTTGATGCGGCGATGTTCAAGCTTACCCGACGCCAAGGCCAATTGACCGCCGCCGCCGGTGACCTTCCTTTGGTAATGGGGATCGTGAATGTCACTGATAACAGTTTTTCCGATGGCGTCGATCGGTGTGACCCTGGCGTGGCAATATCCCACGCCCATGCGTTGATCGCTGCGGGTGCGGATATTTTGGACATTGGCGGTGAGTCGACCCGCCCCGGCTCTAGCGGAATTACTCGCGCCGAGGAAATCGATCGCGTGGTGCCGGTTATCGAGCATTCAATTGGCTTTGGTGTGCCGATCAGCATCGACACTAGCAAGGCTGCGGTCATGGAGGCAGCGCTGGCCGCCGGCGCGACGATTATCAACGATGTCACCGCTTTGACCGGTGATCCCGAGAGCCTCGGATTCGCGGCAAGGGCCAAAGTACCTGTGATCCTGATGCACATGCGAGGCGCGCCCCGAACGATGCAGGACGATCCAAACTACGACTGTGCACCATTGGATGTGTTCGACTATCTATCCAGACGCATGGGCGCATGTGGGCGAGTCGGAATTTCAGCAACGAACCTTATCATTGATCCTGGAATTGGATTTGGTAAGAACGACACACATAACGCGGCGATCCTGGCGCGCATTGGATTATTGCACGGCCTCGGAGCACCGATAATGGTGGGCGTGTCCCGCAAGTCGATGATCGCTAGGCTGAGCCGCGATGAAGCACCGGGTCAAAGGTTAGGAGGCTCGCTTGCATTAGGCTTAGGTGCGATCGGCCAGGGCGCGCGCATTTTGCGGGTTCACGACGTTGCGGAGACCAAGCAGGCTTTGCTGCTACGCCAGGCGGTCTTGGACGCAGAGTGATACAAGACTCATTCCGGACGAATCGAGGATAGAAGACGAAAACCTGTCGAATCAGTTATGTAAAAGCCGTTGCTACAATTTCGGAAGTATAATGAAAAGAAAGCTTTTTGGGACCGATGGAGTGCGGGGTATGGCGAATGCTGGGCCCATGACCGCCGAGACGGTGCTTCGCATAGCCATGGCGGCTGGCCATTATTTCGCCCCAACCTCCGGCAAGAACAGGGCCCTTGCAGTCATTGGGAAGGACACCAGGCTTTCCGGATATATGCTTGAGCCGGCGATGGTCGCGGGGTTTACGTCGATTGGTATGGACGTTGTACAGGTAGGACCGATGCCGACACCGGCGGTGGCAATGCTCACCCGGTCCCTGCGGGCGGACCTGGGTGTGATGCTTTCGGCGTCCCATAACCCTTACCAAGATAATGGTATCAAATTATTTGGGCCTGATGGCTACAAACTTTCTGACCGGATCGAGATGGAGATCGAAACCCTGGTGGCTAGTGATGGTGCGGTGGCTCTAGCCTCCGCCGACCGACTGGGGCGCGCGCGTCGGTTGGACGACGCGCGTGGTCGCTATATCGAGATGGCGAAGACGACCTTTCCCAAGGGGCTGCGTCTGGAAGGCCTAAAACTCGTCGTCGACTGTGCGAATGGGGCGGCCTACAACCTCGCGCCCAAGGTTTTTTACGAGCTCGGCGCAGACGTCATGCCGATGGGCGTGACGCCGGATGGGTTCAATATTAATCGGGATTGCGGCGCGACCTCACCGGAGGCAATGCGCCAAGCCGTGATCGTGCATGGAGCGGATGTTGGAATAGCGCTTGATGGCGACGCGGACCGGCTGATCCTGGTCGACGAAACGGGCAATGTTGTCGATGGTGATCGGATCATGGGGTTGATCGCAACGTCATGGCAAGACGACGGCCGCCTGCGTGGCGGCGGTATCGTAAGTACGGTGATGTCTAATCTTGGCTTGCAACGTTATATCGAGAGCCTCGGCTTGTCGCTGACTCGGACCAATGTTGGGGATCGTTATGTGGTGGAGCGCATGCGAGCCGATGGCTTCAATCTGGGCGGAGAACAGTCCGGCCATGTCATCATGAGCGATCACGCGACCACAGGTGATGGCATTATTGCGGCGCTTCAGGTTTTGGCGGTGCTTTTGCGCGATGGCCGACCGCTCAGTGAAGTTTCTCGTATTTTTGAGCCGTTGCCGCAGCTACTGCGAAATGTTCGCTTTGCCGGAACACCACCGTTGGAGGCGCGCTCGGTTCAACTGGCCATTGAGGTCGGGGCGACGAGGCTCGCTGAATCGGGACGATTGTTGATCCGAAAATCTGGCACCGAGCCTCTTATTCGCGTGATGGCGGAGGGCGAGGATGAAACCCTGGTCGCGGAAGTAGTCAATGATATCGCCGTTGAGATTGAAAGGGTGGCAGGGTTATGAAAGTGGCCGTCGAGGGGCCGACCAGGATGGTTGGGCGGGTTCTGATTTGTGCTGGATCAGATTCGGGCGGTGGAGCGGGAATTCAAGCGGATATAAAGGCGGTGACGGCACTCGGCGGCTTTGCCTCCACGGCGCTTACCGCGTTGACTGCGCAGAATACGGAAGGCGTGCACGGAATTCACGAAATACCGCTGGATTTTGTTGACCAACAAATCCGAGTGGTGTTGGAGGATATTGGCGCCGATTGTGTGAAAACAGGGATGCTGCACAGTGCCGGTGTTATCCACGCCGTGATCGAGGCGTTGGAAGGCGCCGCGCTTGATACCCCCCTGATCGTTGACCCGGTTATGGTCGCCAAAGGCGGGCATAATTTACTCGACCCTGCGGCTCTTGGAGCGTTGCGTGACGAAATGCTTCCGCGTGCTCGGCTGGTAACCCCTAATATTCCTGAAGCGGAATTGCTGACGGGGTTGGAGATCACGGGACTTGACGGAATGCGCCGTGCTGCGGACCGCTTGCTGACCATGGGGCCGGAAGCAGTGCTGCTTAAAGGTGGACATATGGAGGGCGATGAGTTGACGGATCTGTTGGTCACCTCAGAGGGCGCGGAGAGCTTCAGTGGGCCACGGATCGCGACGCGGCATACTCACGGCACCGGATGCACAATGGCTTCGGCTATCGCGGTGGGAATTGCTCAAGGTCTCACGGTATCGCGGGCCGTGGGCCGGGCGCGGGACTATGTTAATATTGCGATCCTCATGGCTCCGGGGTATGGCGCGGGACATGGACCACTGAACCACGCTCACACGGTGCGCGCGGGCGCATGAAGGGCGCTAGGCTCCGGCAAGTTTTGTTTTATTGGCGGCTAATGGCTGGACCGTTGGTTCCGATACCGTAAACGAGCCAGGTGGCAGCCTGGCAGATAATTGATCTCTAGTTGGCGATGGTCGTTGATGTCTCCGGCCGTGTCGATGGCGAGGAATACGTTCTGCGGATGGGTGGCATTG
>JAPKDN010000500.1 GCA_028822575.1 Alphaproteobacteria bacterium
GCCGTGCGTCTCTGGCGCCGCAAACCTCAATTGGTTTTGGCATGGTTGTGCGTTCGCCAATGATTGAAACGATCACCATTGGCGCAGGCGGAGGCTCGATCGCGCGTGTTGATGCTGGCGGATTGCTTCAGGTGGGTCCGGAATCAGCCGGTTCCGACCCAGGGCCGGTATGTTATGGCCTTGGCAATGATCGACCGACCGTGACCGATGCCAATGTCGTGCTCGGCCGGATCAACGCTGAGCGACCCATTGGCGGGCGTCTAGACCGGCTTGATGTCGCGGCGGCTGAGGCTGCGATCCTGAAGACCGTGGGCGAACCTCTGAGGCTTGGTTTGGTTGAGGCGGCGGATGCAATTCTCAGGGTCGCGAACGCCAAGATGGCCAGTGCTATCCGTCTAGTCTCGATCGAGCGTGGTCATGATCCCAAGGGATTCGCGGCTATGCCTTTCGGCGGCGGCGGGGCTTTGCACGCTGGCGCGCTTATCCGCGATGTTGGGCTTTCCCGCGCCGTGGTGCCACGGTTTCCGGGGGTGACAAGCGCGCTGGGCTGTGTAATCGCTGACATGCGCCATGATCACGTCCACACTATCAACCGGATGCTGGAGGATCTTGATATCGCTGCTCTGGATGCAGAGATGGTCGAGCAGGCGGCGACCGGGCACTGTGTTTTGGATGGCGCCGGTGTCGCCTTCGAAAGCCGCGGCGGCACCTTCGAACTCGACATGCTATATCTTGGCCAAACCCATACCGTTTCCGTGCGCCTGCCGGTGTCGGTTTCCGGGACCACGACCGGGGTTTCGCGCGAGATCATCCAGGCAGCTTTCGAAGAGAGCTACCGCGACACCTATGGTCGTTTGCTTGATGCGATCCCGATGCGGGTCATGAACCTCCGCTCCACTGTAATAGGCCGGCGACCGCGCTTTGATTTGTCACTGCTCGCGCCGGCCGAGGACGCGACACTTCAGGCTGCGGCCAGCGGTAAGAGGCGGGTTCATACTGGCGCTGAATGGGTGGAGGCCGCGGTCTATGACCGACTGGCGCTTCCTGTAGGCGCGGTGATCGCTGGGCCTGCGATCCTGGAACAGCTCGATGCCACTATTTATATTGAACCTGGCCTTAGCGGAGAGGTTGATCGCTTTGGCAATGTCCTGATTGCGGAGAACTAATGAGTGTTGATCCAAAATTCCTTGATCTTTCACGCACGGCGTTGATCCTGGGCGATCTGCAAAACGACTTTTTGCATGCCGATGGCGCCTATGGCCGAAGTGGTACGACCGATCCGGACATTGCGGCGGTGCCGGGACGCGTGGCTCCGGTGGCTAACGCGATGCGCGCGGCAGGCGGTTGGGTTGTCTCGACCCATTTCACCATGGTGCCCAGCAAGAATGGAGAGCCCTTTATCTCACCGCATTTAAAGTCAGTACGCCCCTTCCTCGCCAAAGGTGATTTTCTGCCTGGAAGCTGGGGGCAGGACTTGGTGGACGAACTTAAGCCCACGGACTTTATGGTAGAAAAGGTCGCCTTTTCAGCATTTTATATGAGTAGATTAGAGTGGATTCTTAGAAGGGCGAATATCGATACGCTGGTCTTTACTGGGATCGTAACCAATGGTGGCGTGGCCTCTACCCTACGAGACGCGCATGTGCGGGATTTCAAGACATTCCTGCTAAGCGATGGCTGCGCGGCTTTTGGCGCGGCGGTGCACGGGACGGCGGTCGACGCTCTGAGACCTGTTTCAACGGTACTGACCTGCGCCGAATTTCTCAAAGCGATCGAGGGATGAGCAAGATCCTTCCAAGCCGTGACTTCGATGTCACCGTTCCCGTCGTGGTCATCGGGGCAGGAGCCTGCGGCCTGATCGCCGCTCTCGCCGCCCATGACGCTGGAGCCGAGGTCGTGGTTTTGGAGCGGGACCAGCGGTCAAGTGGGTCAACCGCCTTGTCATCAGGGCTCATTCCGGCTTCCGGTACCCGCTGGCAGCGCGCTAAGGACATTGATGATCCGGTCGAACAGTTCACCGTCGATATTCAGACCAAGGCCAAGGGGGAAGCCGACCCGGATCTCGCGCGCACTGTCGCCAAAGAATCTGGCCGGACCCTGGAATGGCTCACCGATGAACACGGCCAGAATTTCGTGCCTTTGGACGGTTTTCTCTATCCCGGCCATACGGTCCTGCGCATGCATGCCCACCCGGAAAAGACTGGCGAGGCGCTGGTCTCGGGGATTTTGAACGCGGTAATCGCCGCAGGGATTGACGTGGTGACCTCGGCACATGTGACGGCGCTCCACGGCGAACCCGATGGCCGCGTCACCGGCGTTGAAATCACCCGTCCGAGCGGCGAGACGGAGGCGTTGGGCTGTGGGGCGCTGGTGCTGGCCTGCAATGGATATGGCGGTAATGTAGAGATGGTAGCTCAGCATATACCGGAAATGGCTGACGCGCTGTATTTCGGTCATGTGGGCAACCAGGGCGACGCGGTGATCTGGGGCGAGGCGCTGGGCGCTGAGGCTCGGCACATGGGAGCTTATCAGGGGCATGGTTCGGTTGCGACGCCGCATGGCGCGCTAATCACTTGGGCGATAATGATGGAAGGCGGCTTTCAGCTGAATGCCACGGGGCGGCGTTTCTCGGATGAAAACCAAGGCTATTCTGAGCAATCGGTGAAGGTGCTCGCGCAACCCGGTCAGGTCGCCTGGAACATCTATGACCAGCGCCTCCATGAACTCGCATTGGAGTTCGAGGATTATCGCCGAGCTGAGGACATCGGCGCTATCCGCCGGGTCGAGACGATAGAGGAACTAGCCGACCTGATCGATGCTCCAATCAATGCGGTCCGGGAGAGCCTGTCGGCGGTGGATGACCACGCAGCGGGGCGCGCGGCCTGTCCGTTCGGGCGTGATTTCACCAAGGCACCATCAATGGATTGCCGGCCCTATTTCGTCGTGAAGGTCACCGGCGCGCTGTTCCATACTCAGGGTGGGCTATCGATTGACACGACGGCACGAGTGTTGCGAGCCGATGGCACGCATCTGCCAAACCTCTTTGCCGGCGGTGGCGCGGCGGTCGGAGTTTCTGGAACGTCTGTTCATGGGTATTTGTCCGGCAATGGTCTGCTGACGGCGGTGGCCTTTGGTCGTATCGCGGGCGAGTCTGCGGCGCGGTTGATCTGAAGTGGGGCGAGGTAATTTGTTTCGTCGCCTTCTGGGACCGTCGGCTGAAAATTTTTTCATTCCTGCAAAGGCAGGGCCCATGCCTGATATCAGTGGATATTAAGGATATTGGAAAGTTTTCATCAATAGCAGTTAATGCTCTTCCGGCCTTAGCGTTGACCATTTTCAGGCGTCGGTCCCTGCCTTTGCCGGGATGACAATATTTTTAACTGAGCATCAGTGAATTTTCGATGGGGTGACCAATACTAAGAGTCCGACTCGAAACTCTATTGGATAAAGCAATATCTTGCGAGGCGTCGGGTGACGAGACGGATGTGCGCGATGAGG
>JAPKDN010000501.1 GCA_028822575.1 Alphaproteobacteria bacterium
GGGCCGAGGACGCTGCGCGCCGGGACTTCACCATGAACGCGATGTTCATGGATTTGGAGGGTGAAATCCTCGACCCCACGGGGGGCCACCAGGATGCCGTCGATGGCAGGGTCCGTTTCGTCGGCGACCCAACGCTAAGAATTCACGAAGACGCGCTGCGCATCCTTCGGTTTTTTAGGTTTCAAGCTCAATATGGCCGCACACCTTTGGACCAGGCAGGGCTGCAGGCCTGCGAGAGGAACGCCGGGCCTCAAAACGTGCTTTCCGGGGAACGGATTCGCTCTGAACTGCAAAAACTTCTGAGCGCGCGCGGCGCCGGCGCGGTTGTCCGCGCCATGGACGAAGCCGATATTTTAAAGCCCCTCTTCCCGAGAGGGCTTGAGGTTAGAATGCTTGAGCATCTGATCGCCTTGGAAACAAAACTGATAGGAGATCAAGGGGATGTCTTGCGGCGGTTCGCCGTCCTCGTCGGATCAAACTCCGCGACCGTCCTTGACCGACTGAGGTTTTCCAACAAGGATCGTTTACGACTTGGGTTGATGAACGCGGATCATCTCAACCTCGACGCATCGGAAGCTGATCTCAAGATCAATCTTTACCGACTAGGGTCTGGGCGTTTTATCGACGCGGTTCTGGTCAGTGCGGCCCGACACGATGGTAAAACTTCCCAGGTTCAAGCTGTTTTAGAGATCCAGGGACGCTGGACGGCGCCCCAATTTCCACTCCGGGGTGCGGATTTAATAACGCTAGGACTTGCCCCCGGCGCACGGGTCGGTAGGATCCTCGCCGAGATCGAGGAATACTGGATCGCGGACGGGATGCGGGGCAGCCACGAGGCCTGCCTTTCCCAGGCGCGCAATGCCATCGAACAAGATAGGATCAAGCCATGAGCAACCCAGCCGAGACCGCCGCCCGCGCCTTGGTCGATGCGCGCACGAACAACACCGTCGTCGACACATTCCCCGCTGGCGTCGCACCGGCAAGCGTCGCCGATGCCTATGCGATCCAGGACGCCACCATCGCACTCCAAGGCGAGGCGATCGGTGCCTGGAAAGTTGGCCCTGCAGCACCTGACTTTCCAGAGACATGCGCACCGATCCTTGCATCGCGGGTCATGACCTCACCAGCGGCGTTTTCGAACGCGATGCGTTTAAAAGCCGTGGAATGCGAGGTGGCGTTCCGCTTGGCCCGCGACCTGCCAGCCAGCGAAGGCCCCTACACATCCGCCCAGGCCCGTGACGCCGTGGCCAGCGCGATGGTCGCGATAGAAGTCGTGGAGACCCGCTATGCCGGTTGGCCGGTCGAGAGACGACTGTGGGCATTGGCGGATAGTCAATCCAACCACGCGCTTGTCGTGGGAACCGAAATCCCACTACCCGACCAAGTGACCATTGATGCCTTTACCGCGACCCTTGCGCTGGGAGATACCGTGAAGCCGGCCGACAAGGGCTTCCCCGGTGGCGATCCCTTCTCGTTGATCGCCTGGCTAGCGGGTCATGTGGGAACCCGGGCACCGGCGATCGCAGAAAGAGGCCTCAAGGCCGGCGATATCGTTACCACAGGTTCCTGGAATGGTGTTGATTTCGCCGCCGACGGGATGACCGTGCGGGCCGACTATCCAGGGCTGGGATCGGCCGAAATAACCTACGGCTGAACCAATCCGACAATCATTTGTTTCGTGCGAGCTTGGCCTTCACCACGCGCAAATCTTCGCCATACATCTCGTGGGTGAAGGTCAAGTCCATGCCCAACCCGGTCTAGGGTTCGGGCATAACGCTGAAGTTGGTATCCACCATCAGTGTCAATATTCAGCACGAAAACACTCAAGGTCTGGTCCTCGATCCCGGCCTAAGCCGCCCCGTGCCCGAAAGGATCCGTAAGCGCATCACTCCAATATTGCGACCCGGACCCGGTCGCGCTGAAGGACAATGTCTGGGTTTTGTGCTTGGCCTTGCCACCAACAGAGCGAACCACCGTGGTCCAAGTCACCGAAAGCCCTGATCCGGCGGCCTCGATCATTACATCCAGATCACGCACGGACTTAGTCGCGTAGATATAGTTACAGGTCTCGGCAACCCCGATTCCAGCAAAGGAACCAACGAAGTCCGCGATGGAGGATAGCTAGGCCCGAAGCGCCGAAACGTTCATCGCGAGTAAGGCCAACCCGCTCAGCGTCATCAAAACGATTCGTCGATGCAATCGGGTCATCATATTTCCTTCTCTCGGCGTTGTGGCCCACGGCGCGGCTTGTTAGTCCATGTCGGGCGCGGACCAGATCACCTGGGGTGGTAAACTCATCAGGATCGCCTCGACATTGCCGCCGGTCTTCAGTCCAAACAAGGTCCCACGGTCGTGTATCAGATTGAACTCGACATAGCGCCCCCGGCGAACCAGCTGATGATGTCTTTCCGCCTCGGTCCAACTCTTGTTCATGTGTCGCCGCACGATCGTTGGATAGATACCCAGAAACGCTAGGCCCACATCCTTGGTGAACGCCAGATCACCTTCATAATCCGCATCCAACTGATCGTAGAAGATCCCGCCGACACCGCGCGGCTCGTCCCTGTGGGGGAGGAAAAAATACTCGTCACACCATTTTTTAAAACGCGGATGATAGTCCGGGTCATGGACATCACAAGCGGTTTTGAGCGCTCCGTGAAAGCTGTCAGTATCGCCGTCGTCCGGCACCACCGGCGTTAGGTCCGCGCCACCACCAAACCATGATTTCGTGGTCGTGATGTGTCGGGTGTTCATATGCACCGCCGGAACCTTGGGCGAGTGCAAATGCGCGACCAACGATATGCCCGAGGCCCAAAATCGTGGGTCTTCCTGGGCACCGGGGATCTGTTTTCTGAAATCCTCGGAGAACTCTCCCATCACGGTCGAGACATTCACCCCGACCCGCTCGAACACCCGACCCTCCATGATCGACATAACACCGCCGCCGCCGCCATCTCGTCTCCAGGCCTTACGCTTGAAGCGGCCAGCGTCGCGCTCCCGGAATGGGCCGTGGTGATCATCCTCCAAAGCCTCAAAGGCGTCGCAAATCTGGTCGCGAAGCGACTCGAACCAAACCCGCGCCGTGTCCTTTTGGGTCTCGGTGGATAGATACATGAGAAACTCCAATGCCAACGAGCCTTGTGTCGCTCGGAACCGATTGAAAGGCAAGAGTCGGTTCTTGGGCCAATGCCCCGGCCGACCATCTCCAGCCCCGGTTCCATTCGCCAGCGCCATTTCACAATCTGTTCTATTCTCGCCCTTTCCATCCCCGCCGCCTCCGGCCATAGTAGCCACGCCTTACAACGCCCCGCGCCCGGAGCATCCCATGCCACGCACGAAATTCCTGTTCGTTCTGTTCGATGGCCTGCGCCGAGACATGATCCGACCCGACCTGATGCCGAACCTGCATCGGTTTCGCGGCGCCTGGTGCGACTACCCCAACAGCGCCTCGGCGTTCCCCTCCGAGACCCGAGTGCAGGTCTCCAGTTTCGTGAC
>JAPKDN010000502.1 GCA_028822575.1 Alphaproteobacteria bacterium
CCCAGTTTGGCCGGTTCGTAGCATTGTCGGCGATTGTATACAATATGCCGTTCCGTCGCGGGCTCTCCCTTTCTATCCTATCCACTTTCCTAATCCCGCGCGGGCCGCGGATTTCCAGCCAGCGCCCTCAAACCTCCTGAGCATTATGATCGTTCCGGCAGCGCCGCGAGATATGACGAGCCAAGTCTTGCGCATCTCAACCACAGGTCCCAAGTCTCGGATACTGATCATCGATGGAAGACTTGGTGACCGACACACTCGATACATTGCTCGCCGAGATCCGCGCCTGCCGCGTTTGCGAGGCAGATCTGCCGCTCGGCCCCAGGCCCGTGGTCGTCGCCAATCCGTCCGCCAGGATCCTGATCATCGGCCAGGCGCCGGGGACCAAGGTGCATGAGAGTGGGATCCCCTGGAACGATCGTTCGGGCGACACTCTGCGCGGTTGGCTGGAGATAGACAAAGAAACCTTTTACGACCCCGAAAAGGTCGCCATCGTGCCGATGGGGTTCTGTTACCCCGGCGTGCTGCCCAGGGGTGGCGACGCGCCGCCACGCCCGGAATGTGCGCCACTTTGGCACGGGCGGCTGCGGGCGGAACTGCCGAATATCAAGCTGACCCTGCTCGCCGGGATGTACGCCCAGGCGGAATATCTCGGCAAATCCCGCAAGAATACCCTGACGGCGACGGTCGAGGCGTGGCGTGAATACGGCCCAGAGGTAATGCCGCTGCCGCATCCATCTTGGCGGTCGGAGAATCTACTGCGCAAAAACCCTTGGTTCGAAGCGGAACTCCTTCCGGATCTGCGGGCGCGAGTCCGTGAGTTAATTTGATGAAATGGCCCGCCAAATGACCGACGCCATCACCGAACGCGCCATTGACCGTATTGTCACCGCCCATCAACAACGCGAGGGTGACGGGTTCATGGTGCGACGGCCCGTCCCAACGACCGGGTTGGATCAGGTCGACCCGTTCCTGATGTTGGACGAGGTTGGGCCGGTAACCTATGCGCCGGGCCAGGCCATCGGCGCGCCGGACCACCCGCATCGGGGCTTCGAGACCGTGTCCTATATTCTAGCCGGTGAGAAACTTCACGAGGACTCCACCGGCAAGACGCAGCTGATAAGCGCCGGCGACGTCCAATGGATGACCGCTGGCGCCGGTATCGTCCATTCGGAGCTTCCCGGCCCCAATTTCAAGGCGACGGGCGGTCTGGCTCATGGATTTCAGATCTGGGTGAACCTGCCGGCGGCGGCGAAGTTCACCACACCTGGATACCAATACTTGCCGGCCGCCAAGATCCCCACCGCCAATAGTCCCGATGGCCTGATCACGGTGACGGTCGTGGCCGGCGAGGCTTTCGGCGTGGCGGCCGCGATTGGCACGCACACCCCGATCTGGCTCCAGGACTGGCGTGTCCAGCCGGGCGCGGACGCGGAAATCGAGATCGACCCGTCTTTCAATGCCGCCGCTTATGTCTTCGACGGCGCGGTTGAGTTTGGCCGGGATGCCAGGACAGTTGAGCGCGACCAGATGGCGATATTCGGCGAGGGCGGCCGGTTACGGGTCACCGGAGCGGCGGGTGGATCCGGCGGGCGCTTCCTTCTGCTGGCGGGCGAGCCCATCGACGAGCTGGTTGCCCGCTATGGTCCTTTCGTGATGAACACGCGCGAGGAGTTGGTCGCGGCGTTCGAGGACTTTCAGTCCGGCGCGATGGGTGTGATCCAGCGGGTTTAGCTTTCCGAGCGCCTAGGCTAGCGGCAAGGAAACCTTCTTCCAATCACCCCGCCGCCTGATCCACCGCGCCCTCGTCGTAAACGGAACCGTGCTCGCGATCCATGGTGATCGGCGACTCGTA
Organism: Alphaproteobacteria bacterium; assembly: GCA_028822575.1. Next base: position 1,856 of record JAPKDN010000502.1, read on the forward strand.
AAACTCGACCACGGGCGGGTGGCCGTACTTGTCGGTCATATAGGTCTTCCACTCCGCGTTAAAAGCACGCTCCGCCGCTTCCCGCGACTCCCATAGATAGGCCCCACCGCCCAGCCCCTCGCGATACAGCACATTCTTGCGCAGCATCCCCTCGGTCGCCATATAGCGGGGGATCGAGTCCCGGAACATCTGAAAGGCTTCTTCCTGGCTGCGACCCTGGGGTAGGCCGTAGGTGACAACGGCGAACACATGGCTCATGAAAATCTCCCTCAAGATACAGTCAATGCCCAGCGGCGCGTATTTCCGCGAATATTAGCGTATTTCCATCCCGGTCCAATACACTAAAGTCCGAATATCTTCGGTCCGGGGTAACCGCGCCCTAATCCCTCCAAGGTGATGTCTCGAGGTCATAGTCCCGGGCGACCTCGGCGACTCGAATTCGATAGCGCTTGAACAATTCGGCGCGGCCCCGGTCTTGCGCCACCTGGTGCGCCTCGCGCTCTCGCCAGCGTTGGATCGAGGCCTCGTCGCGCCACGTTGACAAAGACAACACCTTGCCCGGCGTTACCAGACTCTCGAACCGCTCGATCGAGATGAAGCCGTCGGTGGTCTCCAGCTCGGCGCGCAGTTGTCCGGCGATCTCAAGATAGGTCGAGCGCCCCTCGTCGGTGGGTTCAACCTCGAAAATCACAACATGCATGCTTGCCTCCCGGGAAAATCATTTTCCTCACTCAGAATAATGCCGGCAGTGGCCATTGGCGACCCACCTCAATCTGGGGTCCTGACCCTTTGGCGTTGCAATGTATAGAGCCCTGACGCAACGATGATCACCGCCCCGACGATTGTGGTCGGTGCAGGTATGTCGTCAAAGAATATCCAACCGAACAGGACTGCCCAAACCATCCCGCTATAACTCAAGGGTTGCAGCAGGCTGGCCGGTGCAAGGCTCAGCGCCTTTATCAGAACCGAGTGACCGGCGACCCCGAATACGGCAAGTAGCAATAGCGTCAGCAGCCAGTGCAAATCGACTGGTTCCCAGAAAAAAGGCAAGGCCATGCAAAGCAAAGCAAACCCGATGACGCCAGTGAACATGGTAGTACGTTCGGAGTCATCGTATTGGGCCACCATGCGGGTGAGCACCTGATACAGCGTCCACAGGACCGTGCCGCCAAGCGGAATAAGCATCCAGGGGTCGAAAACCCCAAACCCCGGACGCACGATGATCAGTACCCCCACGAAGCCCGCGAAAACCGCGAGCCAGCGCCGGATCCCGACCACCTCACGCAGCAGGATCGCCGACATGGCGGTGCCTATCATTGGCCCAGTCCCGGACGCCGCCGAGATCTCGGCCAGCGGCAGGTGCCGGAACGCGAAGACATAAAGTCCGACCTCGGTGACCAACAGGACGGCCCGTGCCGTCTGGAGCAGGGGAACCTGAGATTCGAAGGCCGCTTTTTTATGTTTTCGCACCGCCAATCCAACGCCGAACCCACCAAACAACAAGTAGCGGAACCAAAGAATCTGGATCATCGAGTAAGTCAGGGACGTGTGCTTGGTCAGGGAGTTGAGACAGGCGAACAGAAAAAACGCCAAAAGCGCCAGCCCCATACCCAGAAGCGGCGCATTATCACCGGTC
>JAPKDN010000503.1 GCA_028822575.1 Alphaproteobacteria bacterium
GGCGGTCTCGAAGCGCACTGACAGATTTTTGACATCCAACAAGGTTTCGGCGTCGCTCATCCCTCACCGCTCCTAGGATCAAGGACATCGCGCAATCCGTCGCCGAGCAGATTGAAACCCATGCTGACCACCAGAATGGCAAGGCCGGGGATCGTCGGCACCCACCACTGATCCAGAAGATACTGCCGGCCATCCGAGATCATGGCGCCCCATTCAGGCAACGGCGGTTGCGCGCCGAGGCCGAGGAAACCGAGACCCGCCGCCGTCAGAATAATGCCGGCCATATCCAAGGTGAGCCGCACGATCACCGAGGAAAGGCACAGCGGTGTTACATGATGCAGCAGGATCCGAGCGGTGGACGCGCCCTGCACCCGGGCGGCCATGATGTGCTCTGAATTGCGGATCGTCAGGGTCTCGGCCCTGGCAATCCGCGCGAAGGGCGACCAGGTGGTCAGCGCGATCGCCAGCACCGCGTTCTCCAACCCCGGCCCAAGCGCCGAGACGAAGGCCAGCGCCAGGATCAGCCTTGGAAACGCCAGAAAGATGTCGGTGATCCGCATCAGGATCGCGTCGACCCAGCCGCCAACATATCCGGCGACGGTCCCGACCAGGAGGCCGACCGGCACCACGATAATGCCGACCAGGGCAACGATATAGAGCGTAATCTGAGAGCCCCAGACGATCCGGTCAAAGATGTCCCGGCCCAATTGGTCGGTTCCAAACCAGTGCGCCGCGCTTGGCGTTTGCAAACGGTCTTGCAGGACTTGCGAGGTACCATCGCCGGACGTGATCAGCGGCGCCAGGATCGCCATCACCACCAGAACCAGGATGATCCCGAAACCGACCATGGCGATGGGGTTGCGTGAAAATGACCGCCAGGCGAGATAGACGCGCTGGCATCGAGCCTGGAACGCCGAGGCCGGTGTCGATGACAAAAGCCACGCCCGAAGGCGGCTCAAGGCTCCATTGCTGGAAGACGTGATTTCCGCCACTACCGAGCCCTCGGATCAGCGAAGCGGTAGAGTGCGTCGGAGAGCAAATTGAGTCCAACGAAACAGATACCCACGACGACCGTGCCACCGATCACCGCGTTCATGTCGGCGTTGAATAGCGACGTCGTGATATACTGGCCGATCCCCGGCCAGGCGAAGATCGTCTCGGTAAGGACCGAGCCCTCCAACAGGGCCGCATAGGTCAGACCGATGATGGTGATGAGCTGAACCAGGACATTACGGAACGCATGCCGCCAGATCACCGCGAGCTCGGATAGCCCCTTTACCCGAGCCGTTAGCACATATTCCTGACTCAACTGATCAAGCATGAAGCTGCGGGTCATGCGGGCGATATAGGCCAGCGCGAAAGTCGCCAGCATGGACGCGGGCAGGACCAGATGATCCAGCGCGTTCCAAAAGATCTCCCATTCTTCCTGTATCGCCGCGTCAAGCAGGATCAATCCCGTTACCGGATCGACGATACCGTCGTAATACACATCCAAACGCCCCGGTCCTGGCAGCCAACCGAGCCAACCATAGAAAACCAGCAACGCCACCATGCCGAGCCAGAAGATCGGTACCGAATAGCCGAACAGGCCGACAATCCGAACCACATGGTCGATCCATCGCCCCTGATTCACGGCCGCGGCTACGCCCATGGGCACGCCAAGCAAAATCCCGACGATGGTGGCGACCGATGCTAGTTCAAGCGTCGCCGGGAAAAACCGGATGATGTCTTCGAGGACGGGCCGCGTGGTCATGATCGACTTGCCGAACTCGCCCTGGAGCACGTTCGACAAATAGATCCAATATTGCTGCAGCAGCGGCTTATCGAGGCCGAGCTGGAGATACATCGCCTCATAGACCGCCGTGGAGGCGCGATCACCAACAATCGCCAGGACCGGATCGGCCGGCATCACGCGACCTATAATGAAGGTGATCGCCGTCAAGCCAATGAAGGTTAGCGCCACGGTGGAAACCTGGCGGAAAATTTTGGCCAAAATAGGAGGAGGAAAAGGTTTCGCGACCGTTTCCTCCGTCCCATTTACGTCGGCGTCATCCATCGTTTTCTTTCGATGGGCCGAACGCTACTCCTTGGTCACCAGTCTGTAGAAGACCAGATCGAAGTTGGCCCCACTGACGAAGCCCTTCACGTTGTCCCGACGCGCCACCTGTTCGGCGCTTTGGAACATCATGTTGAACGGCGCTCGCTGCTGGAACTTGGACTGCAAGTCGAGATACATTTGCTTGCGTTTCACCAGATCCAATTCCTTGGCGGCCGCTTCGGTCAGGGCGGTGATCTCCTTGTCGTCCCAAGACGTCCGCCAGGCCGGCTTACCGGTCAGCTTCGCTTCCAGACGGTTGTCCGGGTTATGAGCGAAGGCATCGGCGTTGGAATGCGGGTCGACATAGTCGGGGGACCAACGGGCGACAATCAGCTCGTGCTTGCGCGCGCGATATTTCGGCCAGAGCGTTTTTCCCTCGGCCAAAGTGATCTCGGACTCGATCCCGATCTTCGACAGCGACTGCTGAAGCGACTGGGCGATTTCCGGGAATGGCGGCGTCGTCAGAGTGTCGATGTTGATCTTGAACCCATCACCATGGCCAGATTCCTTGAGCAGGGCCTTAGCCTTTTCCAGGTCATAGTTGAACGGATTGGTCTCCAGCGATGCCCACAGCCCCGATGGCCAGAACGACTGATGAACCTTGAACTGCCCGGCAAGGAAAGAGTTGGCCATGCCGTCGTAATCAACCGCGTAACGCAGCGCCATCTTAACCTTGGGATTGCTTAGGATCGGATGAGCGTTGTTGGTCGCGAAATAGACCGAGCCCGCCTTGGGGTTCAGGTCGATCACCACGCCAGCCGCGCCTTTCAGGCCCTTGATCTGATCCGGCGTCAAGTTACGCGCTAGATCGACATCACCCTTTTCGACCAGCAGGCGCTGGGCGGCGGGCTCGGGCACATGACGGAGCAGCACCTTTTTCATCGCCGGGGCGCCGTGGCGATGCTTGGCGTTGGCTTCCAGACTTACCAGCTCGTTGGCCTTCCAGGTCTTGACCGAAAAAGGGCCAGAGCCGGCACTATGGTTCTTCAGCCATCCATAGCCATAATCACCATCGGCGACGTGGCTCATGACGGTTTTCTTGTCGACCACGGAGCCGACACCGGCGGACAGCGCGTTCAAAAGCAATCCGGCCGAGAAATCGCTGTTGTTCTTCACCACCAGCGTCATCGAGTCGGTCGCCATGATATGGGCGTCGACATTATCCTTGCTCCAGCCGAACTGGGTCAGGATGAAAGCCGGGGTCTTATTCAGATACATAACCCGACGCAGCGAGAACTCGGCGTCCTTGGCGGTCACCGGATTGCCGGAATGGAAGGTCTGACCTGCCCGGATCTTAAAGGTGATGGTCTTGCCGTCGGCGCTGACCTCATGGCTTTCGGTGATGCCGCCCACCAACGTGGTAAGATCCTCAGCCTCGAACATCATGATCCGG
>JAPKDN010000504.1 GCA_028822575.1 Alphaproteobacteria bacterium
GTTCGGCGCCGAATATATCGAGAACCGGGGCGAAGCCGCCATCGCCGGGCATGCGGTGCTGGATGTCCTGGTGCATAAGGCCGCCGGGTATGACGCCGCCATCGTCGCGGCCTTCGGCGACCCCGGCCTGGCCGCGGCCAAGGAGATGATGGAAATCCCAGTCGTCGGCATCGCCGAGGCGGCATTCCTGACCGCACACGCGATCGGCCGTCACTATTCGATTGTCGCGGTGACCAAGCGGCTCGGTATCTGGTTTCGTGAAAGCGCCGAGGAACATGGCCTGGCCGGACGGCTGGCGGCGGTTCGGGCACTCGACGTGCCGATAACCCACATATCGAACGCCCGCGCCGAGACTGGGCGCCTACTGGTCGATCTTTGCCATAAGACCATCGAGGAGGATGGTGCCGACGTCGTGATCATGGGCGGTGGCCCGATTGCTGGCCTCGCCCGCGAGGTCGCGCACGAGATCCCCGTACCAGTCCTGGACGGCGTTTCCTGCGCGGTCCGCCTCGCCGAAATGCTGATCGACCTCAACCCCGCCAAGGCGACCAAGGGCAGCTTCGCCCGACCGCCGGCCAAACCCACGATAGGTTTATCACCGGCGCTCGCGCGGTATGTCGAACGATCGGGGTAATACCCCGGTTCAGGAAAGTGGCAGGGTAACCCGCTCACCAGTACGCGCCGAATGCGCCACGGCGTCGGTCCATTCCATATAGGTCGCGGCGGTCCGCAGATCCGTGTGAGTAACCGGCTCGACGCCGCGAATGGCGTTGATGAACTCCTCCTCTACCCGCCAGACGCCACGCTTGGCCGGATCAATTGCGAGCTCGCTTAGGCCCGCGTCACCGCGCGCACCGTAATAAAGCGCCATCGCCGTGTCATTGCCCTGGTGCAGACGCAACGTGCCCTCGGTGCCGAAGATGTGGACGTCGGCGGCGGCTGGTGCGTGACCGACGACCGTGGAAACGTTGAACCGCATCTGGCCGCCCTGAGCTAGTTCTCCCACCACGTCGATATGGTCCGGGATGGGGGTCGGGACCCGCTTGCCGGTGGCGTCCAGGCGATGCGGTACCACGGCTTGTCCGAGCGCGAAGGCACTGGCGGCCGGACCAACCCAGCGCATCATCGCCTCGTACCAAATCCCCATGCTCATGACGTTGTTACCGGACAGGTCCCGCTCATGGCGCCAATGCAGTGCCGAGTCTCGGTTCGGAAAGTCGCTGGGCGTGGTGATACGCGCATCGATGGCAATCAGATCGCCAATCCCGCCGGACGAGATTTTCTCAATAATCGTCTGATCGAAGGCCAGGGTATGCGGCGCTGGCACGATCTGCGCGATCTGGCCCGGGCAAAGCCGCGAGGTGGCGAGCATCTCGTGGCCCTCGTCGGAATTCATCGCCATCCGAGCTTCGCACAGCACATGCTTGCCATGCTCAAGCGCGGCGATTGTCAACGAAGCATGCATATAGGGCCAGGTGCCGATACAGACCGCGTCTACTTCCTCGTCCTCAAGGATCTCCATCCAATCGCCGGCGACCTTGGGAATGGCGAACTCATCGGCGACCTTTTGGCCGGATTCAATCGAGCGATTGGCGACGCTTATGATTTCGACACCGTCGATCGCCTTGAAACCCGGAATATGACGCGAGCGCGTGTTGCCGCCGGCACCGATAAGACCAATACTAATTTTATCCATCGTCAATTCTCCAGTTTTCGGCGCATTGGCCGCAATCACCGCGCTGTTATCACATTGGGCGGCATTCTCGCACCCCCGTCATACCGTTTTGCGCGTTAAGCATTGTCGAAAAGCCTCGTGCCACGGGCTTGCTCGCGCCGACCAACGCGCCATCGGGATTGCTTAAAGGCACCGGAATATCCTTCATCCTCGATAAGTTCACCGCGAGACCATCAATCCCACATGTCCGATTTCCACCCCACGAAACCATCGGCTACATTAATCATCAATCGGTTCGACCCTCCACGAATTGGAACCCAAAATGGCGACCCAACAGGTCACACTTGCGAAACTACAATCCCCGTGGCGCATCGGTATCGATGTCGGTGGCACCTTCACCGACCTGATGCTCGCCGATAGCGCCGGGGCCACCCATGTCGCCAAGGTTCCTTCCGTCCCCAGCGACCCAAGTCGCGGCGTTCTTGCGGCGCTGGAACGGCTGGCGGGTGACCTGGAAACCACCGTTCCGGACATTCTCGCCAATTGCGCCCTGCTTGTTCATGGCTCCACCGTCGCGACCAACACCATGCTCGAGGGCAAGGGCGCCAAGGTCGGCTTGCTGACCACCGCCGGGTTTCGCGACGCGCTGGAGCTGCGCCGGGGCCTACGCGAGGATCAGTGGGACCATCGCGCGCCCTATGCGCCGGTCCTCGTGCCGCGGCATCTGCGGCTCGGCATTCGTGGGCGGACCGATAGTGACGGCTCGGAGCATGAGCCGCTTAATCACGGCGATATCGACAAGGCTCTGAAGACATTCAGCGCGGAAGGCGTCGAGGCGATCGCGGTCGGCCTGTTCAACAGTTTCGTCAATGAGGATCACGAGGCCGCCACCGAGGCCACCATTCGCGCGACGTGGGATGGTCGATGGGTCTCGCGCTCCGCCATCCTGTCTCCGATGATGGGGGAGTATGAACGCACCTCCACGGCGGTGGTCAACGCCTACCTCTCCCCCCGGATCGTCGCCTATCTACAAACGTTGGATAGTGAGTTGCGCGATCTCGGCTTGGAAAGACCAATCCTACTTGTGCAGTCCAACGGCGGTGCGATCTCGGTCGATCAGGTAGCGCCGAGACCGGTCAACCTGCTGCTCAGTGGACCGGCCGCCGCGGTCGGGGCGCTGGATCATTACTGCCGCGCCATCGATGCCTCCGGGACCGAGCCTGGCGACGCCGGTAACCTGATCTCGATGGAGATCGGTGGCACCTCCTGCGACGTCTTATTGATGTCGAGTGGCACCGTCGCCACCAAGGATGATCTGATGATCGCCGGTTATCACGTCTCCACGCCGTCGATCGATATCCATACCATCGGTGCTGGTGGCGGCACCATCGCCAGGGTCGACGCCGCCGGGATGCTGTTCGTTGGCCCCAAGGGCGCGGGCGCCGATCCAGGACCCGCCTGCTATGGCCTGGGCGGTACCGAGCCAACGATCACCGACGCGCAACTGGTGCTGGGCCGCCTGCGTCCCGGCGCCTATGAAGGCAGTGGGCTTACTTTGGATATCGACGCCGCGCGCCAGGCGATCGAAACCAAGGTCGCGACCCCCCTGGGGTTGGACGTGGAAAAGGCTGCCGCCGGGATCATCGCTCTGTTGGAGCAAAACCTGCTTCAGGCAGTCGAATATATCTCGATAGAACGCGGTCACGCGCCTCGGCGTTTCACTCTGGTGGCCGCGGGTGGCGCTGGACCGATGCATGGCACGACGGTTGCGCGTGGGCTCGGCTGCCGCCGTGTCTATGTACCGCGCGATGC
>JAPKDN010000505.1 GCA_028822575.1 Alphaproteobacteria bacterium
GCGATAACCAAAGCCAAGTGAAACCGCGTCACCCGCCCGCTACGCACTTTCCAAAAATGTCTTGGCTTCAGCGACCGCTTCCGCCAAGCCGCATCGTTTGACCGGGGTGCCCTCTGGAAACGCGCCGAGGAGCCGTGTCGGCATCATCGGATCGAGCAGGGTGAAAACCCCCCGGTCGCCAGCCTGGCGGATCAGCCGACCGAAGGCCTGTTTCAGCTTCAGCCGTGTCAACATATCGGTATAAGCGCCCCCGCCGAGGGCCGAGCGGCGGGCGCGGTAGAGGATATTCGGCCGCGGCCAGGGCACCCGGTCGAACGCGATCAGCCGCAGCGAACGACCCGGCACGTCGACACCGTCACGCACCGCGTCGGTGCCCAGCAGACAGGCATCCTCCTCCGCCCGAAAAATATCGATCAGGGTGGCGAGATCGAGGCCGTCCACATGTTGCGCATAAAGCGCCAACCCCGCCTCGTCGATGGCGTTTGAGATCCGGCCATGCACCCCGCGCAACCTCTGAATCGCGGTGAACAGACCAAGCGCGCCGCCGCCGGATGCCAGGAACAGCTCGCGATAGGCGGCTGCGACCTGATCTAAATCGTCCTTGCGCACGTCACCGATGATGAACACCCGGGTCTGGGTCGCGTAATCAAAGGGTGAGGCGACGGCAGCGCGTACCGCCGGGGTCGGCAGATGCAGCGCCCCGGTGCGTTGTTCCGCCGCCAGCCAATCGGCTTCGACTTCTCCCGAGGCATCGCGCAACGTGGCCGAGGTGATCACCACGCCATGGGAGGGGCGGATCACCGTCTCATGCAGGGGGAACGTCGGGTCGAGCCAGTGCCGGCGCATGCCGATATCGGCGTCCCGGCCATCCATGCGGTCGATCTCAAACCAGTCGACGAACTCCTTCGGCGTGGCCTGATCGAGGGAGCCGAGCATCGACTTCCAGGCCCCGACCATGGCCTCGCCGCGCCGGGTAAGTGAGCGCATCACCGCCTCCGTACGCATGCGGGTCGAGGTTTCCATGTCCTTGGCCTCGTCCTCCAGCGTCGCCGCCAGGAGCTTGTGCAATGTCATCATCGGTTTCAGCAGCTTGGAGAGCGCCGCGTCGAGATCATTGGCGGCTTCCAGCAATCCGGTTACCGGTGGTTTGGCGTCGGTCTCCAGAGAATAGGGACTGCTCGCCTGTTCGCTGCGGGCATAGACCTGTTGGCGCACCCGATCGAGGAAGGCCTCCGCCGGCCCGTTGGGCTGTTGATCGCCCAGGCGGTTCAGCCAACCGTCATTGGGCAGCGCTCGGGCGCCGGCGAGGATTTCGTCGAGCGCTTCCAGGGCCTCGGGCATATCGGCTATCAGATCCTCGACCCGGCGGGTGATCCCGCGCGCCCGGCCCGAGCGACGCCCCTCGGCGCCGGTGAGCCAACGCCGCAGCTCGGCGGTCTCAGCCCCGCTCAGATGCGCTGAGAACGCGCCATCGGCGGCGTCGAAGATGTGATGGCCCTCGTCGAAGACGTAGCGGGTTGGCAGATGTGTGTCATCGATCCCACCCAGCGCGGCTTGGATCATGACCAGCGCGTGGTTGGCGATAACGATCTCGGCGCGCCGGGCCATGCGCACTGATTTCTCGATGTAGCATTTGTGATAGTGGCTACAAGCCGAATAAATGCATTCGCCGCGCCGGTCCGCCAGCCCCAGGGTACGTCCCCGTCCCAGCAGGTCCGAAAGCCAGGCTGGAAAATCTCCGCCCATCATGTCGCCATCGCGAGTGGCCTCGGCCCAGCGCGCCATCAGACCGATCGCAGTCCCGTATTGTGACGCCATCGTGAGCGTGCGCGTGGCTTCTTCCAGATTGAGTAAACAGAGATAGTTCTCGCGGCCCTTTCGGATCACGACCTTGCGGGATTTGCGCACTGGCTCGGGATGTAGGCGGTCAAGCTCACCATCGATCTGGTGCTGCAGGTTCCGGGTATAGGTTGAGAGCCATACCACGCCGCCGTTCTTCTCCGCCCAGACGCTGGCCGGCGCAACATATCCAAGGGTCTTGCCGACACCGGTGCCTGCCTCGGCCAGCACCACCCGCGGCTCGCCCTGCCGCTCTCGGGGATGAAAGGCGCCTGCGACGGCGGAGGCATAGTCGGCCTGGCTCGGTCTTGCCTCGGCGCCTTCGCCCAGCAGGGACGCAAGGCGCGCGCGGGCTTCCTCGGTGCCAACCGGCTCGTTCCCGGCCGGTGGCTCAGGCGCGTGCTCCGACCATTCCGACAACCGCCGCCAAACGTCAAGGCCGGAGACTCGCACGGGCCCAGTGCTCGGCGTCGTATCCACGCCCAGTGCCTCCAGTATCAGCGCCGCCCAAGGCCAGCCGCAATCATTCATCACCCGGGCGATGGGTCCGGCTGTCTTGTCCTCGTGGTTGTCAGTGATTTCGTCCAACAAAAGTTCTGCGATCTTGGGCAGTATCAGCGCCTCGTCAATATGACTTTCCGGCACCGGTAGATCAAAGGCACGAGCGAGGCCTCTTGGTGTCGGCAGGCAGAATTGCGCAGGTCGGGCAAAAGCGAATAGTTCCAACAAGTCATACGTGGCGAAGCGGTCGCAGTTCAGCCGCCTTGTCGCGGCGCGAGCATGGCACACCAGCGGCGGTGTCCGGCGCGCGCGCAAGGCCGCTTCATCGCGGGTCAGCTCTTCCACTTCGCCATCACCGGAAAGCCATACACAGAGCTTCGGTGCCGGCCAAAGCACCGGCGGTGGCCAGGAGGAGGCAGCGCTGGTGGGAAAATCATTCATAGTGCCGTGTAACAAGTCCGGCGCCTCTTTGCCAGATCGCCGGTTGACGCCATGATGAGGGTCCGATGGCCCTGGTAACGGTTATGTCGTAGAGGTAATGACCAGATGGCGTGGCCGGAAGGTGAGGGAATGGATAAAACCGATATCGCAATAATCGCGCTACTCCAGGCGGATGGGCGGATGTCGCTCGCCAGGATCGGCATCTCGGTGAGGCTGTCGATATCGGCGGTGAACGACCGGCTGCGCGGCCTGCGGGCGCGGGGCGTGCTGTCTGGCACAACTGTGATCGTCGACCCGGCCAAGGTTGGCCTTGGCGTGCTGGCCTTTATCTCGGTTTTGATTGACTGGAGCGCCCATAACGAGGCCTTCAGCCGCGCGGTCCGCGACATGCCCGAGGTTTTGGAATGCCATCACGTAACCGGCGACTGGTCCTATCTGTTGAAGGTCCGTTGCTGGGATAATGGCAGCTTGGAGGATCTGATCTCCAACCGCATCAAGGCACTCCCCGGTGTCACTCGAAGTGAAACCGTGTTCGCCGTCGGGACGGACAAGGAGACTACCCGGTTGCCGATCGGGTGAAGCGGGAATGATGGGGTGCATGGCAAGGTCATGCGGACGTTCGATCCGCTTACTCTAGCGTCGTCCATCCAAAAGGCAGGACCCATTCCTCCGGCCTTTTGGATGAAAAACGTTTCGGCTTTTTG
>JAPKDN010000506.1 GCA_028822575.1 Alphaproteobacteria bacterium
GCCGGACAACCTGAAACTCAGCACGTCGCCCTTGCGCAAATCCTTCATATCTTTGGAATGAAGTTTGATCTTCTCATTCCCGCGATAAAGGTTGCTTTCGGCCAAAGCGCCTGGTTTTCCGCCAAAAATCCCGTAAGGTTGGACTTTGTGACGATCCCCGAGATGCGAGAGCACCGCCGTGGAATTCAGCAACTCTATCTCCTTCAACATACCACAACCGCCACGCCACCGCCCCGCTCCGCCGGTATCGGCAAGCAGCTCCATGCGACGCACCCGGACCGGGTTATGGGTCTCATGCACCTCGACCGGAATGTTGGTGCAGTTCATCACCGGAGTCATCGCTTCCGGCCCATCCTCGCCATGCCTACCCCCGTAACCCGCGAGGCCCAGGTCATACATCACGAAGGGCTTGCCCGTGCGGTCATCTACACCGCCGATATTCGGGTTCGACCAATGCGAAAAAGCCCCCATCGCCCGCTCCGGCATAGCCTGGGCCATGGCCCCGTTTATGGTGTCAAATATCCTAATCTGGAGTATTGCCCGACCGCCAGAAGGCGCTGGAAAAATTGGATTAAAGAACGATCCCTCTCGCGCCTTAATAGTGATCGGACGCATCGCCCCCTCGGTCTGGGGTTGGCGGGCATCGCAGAAAACCTTGATCGCGAACAGGGCATAGGCGCGGGTGTAATTGATGTAGGAATTGATCGCCGCCGGCACCTGGTCAGAAGAGCGCGAGAAATCCAGCTCCACCTCTCCCTTGCCGTCAAAGGTGATGTCGACGGCCATGATCACCGGCTCCGTTCCCGGCCCGTAATCATCCAACTGATCCTCGAAACTATAGGTCCCGGCGGGCACCTTGGCCAAAGCCTCGCGCATCGCCGCCTCGGAACGGTCGAGGATCGCCTCATAAGCCTTCTCGACGGTCTCAAGACCATGATCGAGGAACAGCGTTCGAAGCCGGTCGGCGGCGGTAAGGTTGGCGGTATGCTGCGCCAAAAGGTCACCGCGCACCTTATCTGGCATGCGCACATTGCCGAGCACGATGCGGAGGATATCGTCGTCTATCAGGCCTTCGCGCACGAACCGCACCGGCAGAATCCTGAGTCCCTCTTGAAAGGATTCCGTCACCCCATGCACCTTCTGGGAGCCGGGGGCCGCCCCGCCCATATCCACCTGATGCGCCGAGCAAGCGACATAACCGATCAACCGCGCCTCGATGAACACCGGCATGATCTGAAAGGTGTCGGGAAAATGGCCCGAGCCGATGAAAGAATCATTCAACAGGATCGAGTCGCCGGGCTTTAGACTTTCCGGTGGGACATACTCCAACGCCCGCTTCACACAGGTTGGCATGGCGCCGAGATGACCGGGGCTGAAATTGCCCTGCGCGACCATTAACGCATTGGAATCAAATAAAGCCGTGGAAAAATCATCACCCTCCCGCACGCCTTCCGAGAACGCGGTATGGCGGAGCGTCGTGCCCAATTCCTCGGCGATAGAAAGCATGGTGTTCCAAATCACCGTCAAGGTGATCGGGTCGACGGGGGTGGTCGTGTCAGCGGTTTTGGCCATGCTCTCGTTCTCCTCGCCCATGACGCGTGGTCTCGGCGAAACCCCGAGATACCGGCGTGTCACGGGTACTTGATCATGAAGCAACGGTTCTCGGCAATGGTTGCCGCCGCTCCTAGCCCTTGGGCACCTCACCCATCTTCCAGGTCGAGGTCGCGTGCGCCGTCAATTTGCCACCCCCGTCCCAGACCCGCGATTCAAGGAAGCTTATCGAGCGCCCCTGGCGGATAAACCGCCCCTCGCACTGCGCCGGTCCCTTGGTCAGCGGGCGCAGATACTGGTTTTTCATCTCCAAGGTCGCGCCGGCGATACCGGTCTTGTGCTTGATCAGATGCCCCATGGAAATATCCATGACGGTCGCCAACATGCCGCCATGATAGCTCCCCTGAGGATTGAACAGAAAATCGGCCACCGGGAACTCGACCAGACAAAAGTCATCGGGATAAGAGATCTCGAGCCCCATCATTTTAACAATGAAAAAACTGCCAAATTCCTGGCGATAAGTGCCAAACGCGTTCTCAAACACATCGCGCGCGATCTTCTCGTCCATACTGCATAGCCTTCCCGCAAAATCCCTTGGGCAGAGACCGTTCCTGCCACAACCACACCCAGCAAGGCAAACGCCGATCGCATTAGATCAAAGCCTTGATAGTGATGACGGGGAAGCAGGTGGATCAGTGGCCAGTTGCGGCGCGATGGGGAGCCGAGGCCGTATACCTCCCATGACAACACCCAATCCGAATTGCGTTAATCGCTCGCCAACCATTGAATTAAACCGCTGGCCGTCGGATGCTAGCCATCTGATCACTTCGGGAGGTAAAAATGGCTGGTTTCAAGGAATACGGCGACCATGACGCGGTTGGCTTGGCGGGTTTAATCCGCTCGGGCCAAGTCTCCGAGACCGAGGTGCTGGACGAGGCACTGGCCCGGATGCGCGCGGTGCAGCCCCAATTGAACGCCGTCACCCATGATATGGAGGGCATCGCGCGACAGGCGATAGCCGACGGCCTGCCGGACGGGCCGTTTCGCGGCGTACCGTTCATGCTGAAAGACCTGCACGTCCTTTATGAAGGCGCGCCGACCCATAACGGCTCGAATTTCTACAAGGAATTCATCGCCGATCATGACACCGAGATCGTCACTCGATTTAAAAAAGCCGGCCTGGTCACCATCGCCAAAACCAATACGCCCGAGTTTGGCATGTGCGCCTCGACGGAACCGGCCAGCCACGGCCCGGCACCTAATCCCTGGGATCTGACACGCACCGGTGGCGGCTCTAGCGGTGGCTCGGCGACCGCCGTGGCCGCTCGTGTCCTGCCGGCGGCGCATGCGACCGATGGCGGCGGCTCGATCCGAATTCCGGCGGCCTGTTGCGGCCTTGTGGGATTGAAGACCACGCGGGGGCGCAACCCGACCGGCCCCGACGCATTGGACAGCATTCAGAGCGTTAGCCATGTGGTATCGCGCACGGTCCGTGACACAGCGTATCTGTTGGATTGCACCACCGGTCCGGAATTCGGCGCGCCGAACCCACCGCTGGCCGATGCAGGCTCCTTCGCGGCGAAACTCTCCAAGGCACCGGGACAGTTGCGGATCGCGGTATCACGGCGTGTGATGGCCGGTGACACACTCGACCCGGCTTGTGTCGATGCCCTCGACAGGACGGTGGCGCTGCTGGAATCACTGGGACATATCGTTGAGGAAGCCGATCCGGGACTGGATCTGGACTTTATCGCGGCATTCTGGCGGATGAACGCCTCGGTTGGCGCTCATGTGACGTTATCCCGCCGTGAAGCGGCCCTCGGAAGAAAACTCACTCCGGACGATGTCGAACCGGTCACTTTCGCCGCTTATCACGCGGGCGCTAAGGTATCCGCCGTAGATTTCACCAAGGGCATCCAGGAAGTGC
>JAPKDN010000507.1 GCA_028822575.1 Alphaproteobacteria bacterium
TCCACGTCATCAGGACCAAGGATCGGGAATTATGACCCCGTGCTACGAAAAACTGCGGTGGCTTTACTAGGACTAGGCGCATGGCCGACTGACGGAGGGTTTACGCGTCAACGTTGGGTTAGTTTCATTTCGATACGTCGATTACGGCGGTTGCCGATCTCGTCGCTGCGTTCATCAATTGGCTGAAACTCGCCAAAGCCCGTCGCAGACAGGCGTTGAGCCGGGACGTCTTGGCGAATGAGGAATTGCACGACCGAGATTGCACGCGCGGCCGCGAGGTCCCAATTATTACTGAATTGTTGGTTGAAAATCGGAATGCTATCCGTGTGACCCTCGACCTGAAGAATCCAGTTAATGTTCTCTGGAATTTTTGGCCCGATTTCATTAAGGGCCTTCGCCAGCCGGCGCAACTCGCTTTCACCTTCGATCGCGATAGTTGCTGACCCGGATCCAAATAAGACCTCGGATTGAAAAACGAACCGATCGCCTACGACACGAATGTCCTGACGATTTTTAAGGACTTCTTTCAGGCGTCCAAAGAACTCCGACCGAAATCGAGAGAGTTCCTGGACTTTCGAGGCTAGCGCTTTATTGAGGCGATTGCCAAGATCGAGAACTTGGACATTCTTGGTGGCCGTTTCGGCTTCCGATGCATCCAAGGCTTGCTGAAGAAAGGCGAGCTGTTGGCGCAGAGCCAGAAGTTGTCGGTTCAGTAGAGAGATTTGTTGTTGCGCTGCGGCGGAGACTTGTTGCTCCTTTGTCAGCTGTTCCCGTGAGAGATTGGAGCTTGATACCAATTCCGCTAGATGAATATCCCGCTCTTCGATGGCGCTTTGAGCCAGCGTGGTCAGGCGACTGGCATCGGCCAGTTTGGTGGTAAGCACTTCGGTTTGGTCACGGGTATCGCTCAATAACGAAGTCAACTCTGCGATGCTGGCATCACGGGTTTTGTTCCCGTGTTCCAAGGTTTGGGCTCTTTGCCGCGCGCTCACGACCTTCGCAAGCATGGACCGCAGTGCCTCCCTGGCTTCCTCTAGATCAATCTCCGAGAGAGCACCTTGTTTGCGAGAGGTCACCAAACCTTGTTCACTCAGTTCCAGTTTAGCAATGACAGCGGCGAGTTCATGTTTGGTGAGGCGTGCCGACTCTCGTTGAATTTCCAAATCGCGTTGTGTGCGTTCCGTTGCCCCGGTCGCGTCGCGCAGTTGGCTTTCAAGGATGACCTTGATCGCCACCAATTCCGAGACCTTGCTCTCAAGCGCTGAGCGGGCCGTGTTGAGCACTGCGATGTCACGGCGTAATGACTCCAGATCAGCAAGCTGAACCTTGATGGTATTGCGGTTAACCTCTAAAAACTTCGCGGTATCGCTAATACCAGCCCGCAACTCGTCGCGTTCCGTCCTGAACAAGTTGGCTTCCGTCTCGACCGCCCTTAGTTTTGCTTTTAATGCATCCCCTTCGTTAAGAAATTGGGTGATGCGCGTCCCTAATTCTTCCCGGCTTGCCTCGATTTCAACAATACGTTGCCCCATTGTCAATTGCGCTAAAACCGCCGTCTCCAGGCGTTCCTCGAGCTGATCTCGCTGATTGGTAAGAGCGCTAACTTTGGCGGAAAGCGTATCGCGCGTGGAAATCGACGCCTGCAATTCAGCGGAGAGTTGCGCGACGTTCAGACGTAATTCCTCACCAGTCTCTCTTTCCAGGGCTAGTAATTCGCTGATTTCGGAAATTTGTCGCTGGAGATGGCTAATTGCTTCGTCGCGTCCCGACAGAAGCTGACTAAGATAAAATTGAGCGACAATGAAGATCATCAGAAGAAAGATGATCACCATCAGCAAAGTCGCCAAAGCGTCGACGAATCCGGGCCATATGTTCGTATCGCGAGTGCGTGACCGTCGGGAGCTCGCCGCCATGGTCTTTCATCCCAGCCGGTTCAACGGCCGTCCTCGGCAAGCGCCGCGATCGTGCGGGCAAGAAGACGAATTTCCTGACGAATTTCCTCGATGGTCTCACCACGCCCTTTTTCGCTCTCTTCCAGAAACCGGGCTGTGTATGCCTCAATATTGCGCAGGTGTGTTTGCGCTATCTCATCATGCCCACCTCCCTTCTGGTCCGCTAGGCGCGCCAGAACTGGCTTGATTTCGAGTTGAGCCTCGCCGATCCTGAGCACTAAATCTTGCTCGATCCGCATCTGTTCGACCAATCCGGCAAACTTATCGTTCAAGCCCATCAGATGTATATTCGATTGACGGCGTTCGTCCTCGCCGCGCGTGATAACTCTCTGAAGTCGATCGAGGCTTTCGGCGGTTTGCTCAAACAGCGCGGCTTGATATGCGGTGGCCGAGGTCCCGCCCTCTCCGAGGGCCGCGGCGCCACCACTGCTCAACCGGGTTAGACTCGAAAGCCATTCTTCCAAATCGTTGTAGAAGCGATTCTGAGCCTGGCCCAGTTGCAGGTCGAGAAACCCGAGAACCAAAGAGCCCGCGAGTCCGAACAACGATGAACTAAACGCCGTTGCCATGCCAGCAAGCGGTGATTCGAGACCTTTTTTGAGGTTTGAAAATACATCGCCGAGATTACCGTTCTCAATCGTTAGGCGGCCAATGACTTCGCCTACGGAACCAACAGTTGCCAAAAGTCCCCAAAAAGTGCCGAGTAGGCCGAGGAATATTAACAAACCGATCAGATATCGCGAGATATCGCGAGACTCGGCTAATCTCGAATCCAGGCTGTCGAGAAGAGAGCGAAGTGAAAGCGTTGACAGGCTCATCCGGTCGTCGGGGCGTTCGCCCAGCATTGTTGCTATTGGACCTAATAGAGAGGGCTCTTTTTGTAAGGACATTCCAGGTTGTCTGTTGCGGTAATTTTCAATCCAGGCGACTTCGGGACCGATCTGGAGCACTTGGCGGATAATAAAAATGATGCCAATCAGAAGAGCTGCGACAATCATGCCATTAAGCGCGGCGTTAGCCATGAAAGCGTCGTACAATTGGGCGACTAACAAACCACCAACGGCGGCGACAATCGCTAAAAATATGAAAATGCGGGTCAGGAAGCGACGAGGGCTGGTCACACTGGCACTCTCACTTTTTCTCGCGATAGCCCGTTCATTAATAACCTTTCATGGTCAACGAGGCACTTGGATCATGACGTCAACACGATTGGCCGGACCCGATTTACTCCGGTCTCCTAGCGCGCGTACATCCATCCGTGTACTCACTATTCCCTGCGCCATGAGGTATTCCCGCACGGCCAGAGCTCGGGAAAGGGATAGCCTGCGAGCTTTGCTTGTGTTCCCCTCTTGGCTCGTGGCGTAGGCTAGCAGTTGCACGCGGCGATTCTCGTCCTTTTGCAACCCCTTCACCAAGTCTCTTAGAGGCGCGGCCATTCGATCGGCGAACGTTGATTGTCCGTCATCGAACAGCAGCTGCACACCACCCCCTTGAACGACGCTCCCTGGATTGGGCGGTGAACTGGA
>JAPKDN010000508.1 GCA_028822575.1 Alphaproteobacteria bacterium
GTGGAATTCCTCACGGGTCGTGTTCGAGGACGGCTCGGTCGCCTCGGTCTCGCCCGGGGGAATGCTCTCTCTGCGATAGGGTAGGCTGCGCTGAAAGTCGGTGACCGCATCGGCGAGGCGGGTCTGGGCGGAGACATAGGCGGCATCGGCGGACATCCCCGTTTTGGGCCAGACCGGCGTGACGATTGTGACGATATCCTCAAGACGGTCAAAGATACAGATCAGGGTTGGCCGCAGGAACAAACCATCGGGAACCTGAAGGTGGTCTGGGTTTTCGTCGGGAATATCCTCGCTCAGGCGAACCGAGTCGTATCCCATATATCCAAACAACCCTGATGCCATGGGCGGCAGTTCGGGGGGGAGGTCTATCCGTGACTCCTCCACCAAGGATCGCAGAGCATCCATCGGAGCCTGCTCGCAGGGCTCAAACGCATCCAGATCGATCCGCGCCTGTCGGTTTATTTCCGCTTCCTTGCGCTTGAAGCGCCAGATCAGATCTGGGCGCATGCCGATGATCGAGAACCGACCGCGCACGGCACCACCCTCGACGGATTCCAGAAGAAACGCGTTTGCCCGCCCATCGGCGAGTTTTAGCATCGCCGAGACTGGCGTTTCCAGATCCGCGACAAGAGTGGTCCAGACG
This sequence comes from Alphaproteobacteria bacterium, assembly GCA_028822575.1. The sequence goes on from JAPKDN010000508.1 coordinate 644, forward strand.
ACCTGTGGATTGTTCTCGACGTATATGCTTGCGAAGGCCCCGGCGGAAGGCTGAACGTTCATTGGGACTCAGCCATGAGCGTGTCGATGTAACCACGATCAATATTGACGCTATGTTCGCGGCGCAGACTGGTCAGATAGGTGTCTTCAAAATCCTGGCGTGCCGCCGTTTCAAGTTCGCGGAGCAGATTGGTCCACGCGACCTTTTGCTTGTCGCGGTCTGCGGCGATGACCTTCTCGAGTTCCGCCACGACGGTCCCTGCGACGCCTTCCGCCAACCCAACATCGCCCTTGGTCAGTTCAAAAACTATTGGCGCCATTTCCGAGGGGTAGAGTGCGAAGTCATAGCCTTCGCCGGTACGGTTGAATGGGCCGACGACGGCAAGGCTATAGCCGTTGGCCTCGGCCGCAGCCTTTAGGCCCACGCCGCCCTTGGACAGCTCGGAGATCCTACCAGCCAGTTCGTTCGCCAGCGTAGCGCGCTTTTCGGTGTTCCAGCTTTGCTGAACCGCCTCGCGGACCTCGGAGAAGTCACGCAACCTGGTCGCGGTGATCCGGTCGACTTCCAACAGGAAGTAGCCGTTATTTTCCGACTCAACCAACTCGCTTTGCGCGCCCTTGCTGGTCTCGAACAGAGTGCCTAGGAAACTCTGTCCGCGTGGGATCCCCTCGACCGGTTTACCATCCTTGCCAAGGCCCGATGTATCGACGTTCTCGACCTTGCCAACCTTCACGTTGATTTCACGCGCGGCCTCCCAGATTGTCGATCCGCCGGCCAGCGCGTCCTGGAAGGCGTTTGATAGTTCAAACATCGCGTCCAGCGCTTTTTCCCGAGCGATCTCTTGGCGGATGGTGTCCTTGACGTCCTCGAAGGGTATCACTGATTCTGGGGTCGCCGTTTTAACCAGGAAGGCTTTCCAGCCGAAGGGTGTTTCGACGGGAATGCTTACGTCGCCGATCTCCGCTTCGAAGGCCGCCTTGCGTTCGGCGACGTCCGCGAGATCAAAGCTCGCGACATTGTCGAGCGATACCGTCCCATCTGCGCCGGCGGCCTCACCTAAAACCTTGGCAAGTCCGTCGATATCGAGGGGCCCGGTTAAGCTGGTGATCGCGGCGGTTGCCGCCGCTTCGTCCGGGAACAGGTACTGAACCAGATCGCGGGTCGCCGGAGTGGCGAACTCGGTTTGGCGGGCGTTATATTCTGCGCGTAATTCCTCCTCAGGGATCAGGATCTCCTTGGCCAGCTCGTCTGGCGTCAGGGAGACATAAGCGGCTCCGCGATATTCAGGCGCCTTATAGGCGTCCTTGTTCTCCTCGAAATGGGCCATTAACTCGGCGTCGCTCGGCTCCGGGATTTCCTTGATCGTGTCCATCGAGACGTTGACGACATTGGCAACCCGGCGCTCAGCCCGATATTTGAACAGAGTTTCTGCGAGAGTGTTGGGCAGTCGTGCCTCGCCCGCCACGGCGGCGTTGATCTGGTCGCGCTTGATATCGCTGCGCAGGGTCTGGAAGAACTCACCTTCGCTCAGACCGGCGTTGGACAGCGTTTGGCGAAAAACATCCGGGTTGAACTGACCTAATTGATCTCGGAAGGCGGGTGAGGAGGCGACCCATTTTTTTAGAGATTCCTCGCCGACGGTCATCCCAAGATCACGGCTCTCGGCCTCGTACAAGCCTGCCTCGGTAATAGAATCGATCACAGAGTTCAGGATCTGGGGCCGCAGCGCATCGTCATACTGAGGTGGCAGCCGCATTGCGCGCCGGGCGCGATCAAACTGTTCCAGGACCTCGACAGAATTGTACGTAACCCCCCCTACGGAGATCGCGGTGCGACCACTTGGATTACCGAGGAATATGTCACCGATACCCCAAACGGCGAAGCTGAGGATCAAGACACAAAACAGCACCTTGATGAAGATCGAGGTGACCTTGGAACGGATGAATTGCAGCATGGCCGAAACCGGCTCCCAGAAAGGGGTCGCGACGAAGTCTAGCGCTGAATGGCAGCGCTCTCCGGAGCGACACATACTACGTTCGAGAGGATAGTCGGGGCAACTTGGTTTTTCCCTGATTTGTGGGGAAACACCAGAAAATGCGCTCTTGTGAACGCCGCGACCGCTTGGAGGGGCGTTGGAGGCGTGGTAGAGCACGCAAACGACATACTTAACTCTTCTGGAGCAGGCGATGGCTGTGCGTCCCCTCATCGCGGGCAATTGGAAAATGAATATGATGAAAGCCGATGGCGCGGCCCTGGCCAAGGCGCTTGCGGCCTATATGCTCGTCGAGCGCGGCCTCAACATGGTCGTGTGCCCTCCGACCCAGCTTCTGGCGCCGGTGGCAGGGTGCCTTGAAGGCTCCATGCTTGGATTGGGGGGGCAGGATTGCCATGCCGATGTTTTTGGTGCGCATACCGGTGAGGTCTCGGCGGCGATGCTGGTGGATATCGGTTGCGGTTACGTGATCGTCGGCCATTCAGAGCGCCGCGCCGATCATGGTGAGAGCGACGCCGCCGTCCGCGCCAAGGCCGAGGCGGCGCACGCGGCGGGATTAATCGCCATTATCTGTGTTGGAGAAACCGAGGCGGAACGGGATGCCGGTAGGGCAATGTCTGTTGTCGAGGCGCAGCTTCGAGGATCCGTTCCGGCGGGCGCAACGGCGACGAATACCGTTGTGGCCTACGAGCCGGTCTGGGCGATCGGCACCGGCAAGACCGCGACCACTGATGACATCGCCGAGACCCATGGTCACGCCCGTGGCGTGTTAAAACAGATCGCCGGCGAGGGCGATGGTCTGCGTATTCTTTATGGTGGCTCGGTG
>JAPKDN010000509.1 GCA_028822575.1 Alphaproteobacteria bacterium
TGGAAATTAGTGGACGCTGGTGTGACTACCGGTTGTTCTTCATGTGGCAGGAAGATATGGGCGCGTTGCACTTCACCTGTCTGTTCGAATCACGCGTTGGGACCGCTCGCCGAGCGGAGATTTATCATCTCCTGGCATTGATTAATGAAAAGCTCTGGCTGGGTCATTTCGATCTTTCCTCCGAGGAGAGCACGCCGATGTTCCGGCATACGTTGCTCCTGCGCGGCGCCGGTGCCGCGAGCGTCGAGCAGCTTGAAGACCTGGTTGATGTCGCGGTCAGCGAGTCCGACCGCTATTATCCGGCGTTCCAATTTGTCATTTGGGGCGGTAAACCCGCCCCCGACGCCATGGCGTCGGCTTTGATCGAAGTCGCGGGATCGGCATAGACGATGGGCAGCTCCTTCATTCTCGCCGGTTGCGGCAAAATGGGTGGCGCAATGCTCGATGGTTGGATCGAGAGCGGTTACGCCGATGGCGGCGTACACGTGATCGAACCTTTCGCTGGGGCGGTCGAGCGCTTTGTGTCGGCGTCTCAAGTCACGGTCTATCAATCCGCCGCTGAAATTCCTGAGACGGTGAAACCATCCGTGGTCATCCTGGCGGTCAAGCCACAAACCATGGACGAAGCGATTGCGCCGCTGCGGCGATTTGTGGGACCGGACACCGTGTTTCTCTCGATCGCAGCCGGTAAAACAATCGGTTATTTCGAGTCCAAGCTTGGAACCGAGGCGGCGATTGTCCGCGCGATGCCAAACACGCCGGCGGCTGTTAGCCGTGGCATAACTGTGCACGCGCCCAACGCCAGGGTTTCGCTGGAACAAACCACCATGTGCGGGGCTTTGCTTTCCGCCGTGGGCGAGGTCGTCTCGGTCGATGATGAAGGGCTCATGGACGCAGTCACCGCGGTGTCCGGCAGCGGCCCGGCCTATGTTTTCCTGTTGATCGAGGCGATGGCGGCGGCTGGCGAGAAATCTGGGCTGCCAGCAGATCTCTCGATGCGGCTGGCGAGGGCAACTGTTGCGGGAGCGGGAGAGCTTGCACGGCTTTCCGATGATGAGCCCAGCCAATTGCGGATTAATGTCACTAGTCCCGGCGGCACGACGGCGGCGGCGTTGGAGGTTCTGATGGCCGATGATGGGATTCAGCCGGTATTTGATCGGGCAATCGCAGCGGCCACCGGACGATCACGGGATCTCGCCGGATAATTTCACGCGATTCCGTTGGCCACCATTATGAAAATTGGGATAATTTCCCACTACGGGAGGTTTCGCGTTTGATGGGCGATCATGCCAAAGACCGAGTTTCGGGCGATGGAAAAATCTTTCTGGCCTCGATGGATATAGCCGCCTCGCTTGGGTGGGAACGGTGTTCGCTTTCCGACATCGCCACTAAAGCCGAAATCGATATCGCCGATCTTACCGAGCTCCATGGGGACAAAATTGGAATCTTACGGGCTCTGGCCAAGTTTATCGACTCTAAGACATTAACCGGCCTCGACAGCGAAGACGGCTCGGACATCTCGGTTCGCGAGAACCTCCTTGAAAGTCTCATGCTTCGGTTCGATACGATGGCGCCCTATAAGTCGGGTATCGCCAACGTGGCGCGGGCGACGTTGGCGAATCCCCGAAACGTGATCGAAGGTAGCTGGGTCTTGGCTCGCTCGATGCGCGAGACATTGTCCATGGCTGGACTGTCCACCAGTGGGCCGCTGGGAATGATCCGCGTCAAGGCGATGATGATTATCTTTCTTGATGTGTTTCGGGTCTGGATTGACGATCAAAGCCCCGATCTCTCCGCGACACTGCGACGTCTCGACGAGCGCTTGAATCAGGCAGAGAGCCTGGCGTTGACGTTTGGGATCGCCCAACCGAGCCGATCCGTTTATTGAGGCTATTCTTGTGCGGCGCAGTATTAGAGTTCACAGGAGTGAAAACCTTCCTGATGTAGCGTAAAATGCTGCGCCGCAACAAAACGTACCGCCCCTGCTTATCAACGGAGACTCCTCATGACTAAAAAAGCTAATCCGCTCAAAATGTTCGACTTTCAATCCATGTTTCACAACGCCAAGATACCCGGCTTTGATATCGACGCGATCATCGCAGCGCAGAAGAAGAATGTTGAGGCTGTAGTTGGTGCGAATCAAACTGTCGCCGAGGGATTTCAGGCGATCACCAAGCGTCAGCTTGAGGTCGCCCAGACGATGGTTCAGGATACTGGGGTCCGAATGGCCGATCTAATGGGCGCCACTGCCCTTGAGGAACGGATGGCGAAGCAAGCAGAGTTGGCAAAGTCCGGTATCGAGCAGGCATCCCAGTCGATGCGTGAGGTGTTCGGGGTCCTCGGCAAGGCCCAGACCGAAGCATTTGCGCTTATCAAGCGCCGGATGGATGAGAGCCTCGACGAGATCAAGGATTTCAAGGCTGCCTAAAACCGACCAGGATCTCGTACCAGGTTGAACGACCTTGTAGGGCCGACCCGCTATCATTGGATCGACTTTGCAGCTTTTTGGCCCAATGTTAAGGTCGCGTGATACGGACCAATCGGGTTGGAGCGCGGCGTGACCATTACCTACGATGATTTTCTAAAAATCGACATTCGGGTGGGCACCGTCGTTGATGCCCAACCCTACCCCGAGGTCCAGAGACCGGCCTACAAACTTTGGGTCGATTTCGGAGACGATATTGGCATCAAGAAAACTTCCGCCCAAATCACCCACTATTACGATCTGGAAACTCTTCCCGGCCGCCAGGTTGCTGCGGTAGTGAATTTTCCACCGAAGCAGATCGGGAAATTCATGAGCGAAGTCCTCGTTGTTGGCTTTCCCGACGCGGATGGTGCAGTGGTGATGCTCGGCGTCGATCATCCCGTACCCAATGGTGGACGACTGTTCTAAGCCGACGCCAGATCGGGCCGGCACTGCGGTCATTCCTATGAATAGAGCCGCGAGCCGAAGCGGCGGGGTTGTGCTCCCAAGGTGCGTCGACGCACACTTACGTTTGATTTCGGAGACTAAGGAGCGTGCGGCATGGCCAAGGAACTTCAAATCGGCATCCAGACCAATGGAGTAAAACATAGCTACGCCGATCCGATGCCAGATATCGACACGAGGTTTCGCATGATCAAGGAAAGCGGCGCCTTCGATTACGTCGATAAAACGCCGGCGCTCGATGAAATCGATCAGTTCATCGCGGCCCGCGAGAAATATGATCTGCCGGTTCGCGCCGGCGGGTGGTTCTACACTATAGGGCGCGATGAGCTGCTGTTAGCCAAGAACCTGGATCTTGGCAGACGCCTTGGTTCGGTCGTGCACAATGTGCAGATTACCGCTCACAAGGCCGATGGAAGCCTCGCGACCGACGAAGAGGTCGTCGACTTCTACGAGATGGCTTTGGCGGAAGGCGACCACCATGGCGTGGACCCTTGTCTGGAAGTACATGTGAACATGTGGTCCGAAG
>JAPKDN010000510.1 GCA_028822575.1 Alphaproteobacteria bacterium
GGCCGCGCTTGTCATCGGGTGAGAGAAATTTTCGCCAGTTTCATTGACCGAGATCAACGCGCCCCTCGTCACCGAGGCCACGAGGCGTCCTTATCCAAGGGAAACACCGGTCGTGGCAGAAAGCGCCAATCGAAATTCGCCAAATTCGGCGAGGTCAGCCCCGGCACATCGACTTCGAGAATCCGTTTCGGCGAAAACAGATGCTGGAACCCGGCTCGAAAATGACCACGGGATTTCACCACGATTGACCGACATGACGCGGGATCGATACCAAATGCCGAGAGATAATCGGACGATCTGCATTGCTGGCGTTTGCTAATGCAGATGACCTTAACACCGCCGAGATCCAACACCGCCGTGTGACCGGTATTCGCCGTAGTCCCGGCGACCATACCATATTCGCCAACGAAAACCCCGTCATGTAGCGAGACAACACGCGCTTCGACGGGCAATGCCCCCGAGAATTCGTTATCTTCCTCGGCGTTAAGCGTAACGCTAATCATGGCGCCAACACCCGCCGCGCTCGCCATAGCGACAGCCGCCTTGTCGAAGAAAACCGAGAGCACGCACCCTTGAACCCCTGCGTCCAGAAGCGCTTTCAGGATATAGGTCGTATTTCCGCGGCCACCGCCTCCGGGATTGTCGGCGGGGTCGGCGAAAAGCAAAGGCTCGGCCGCAAGATCCTCGCCCACCCGCTTGGCCCGCTCGATCGCGTCTTTAAGAGAAATCATCGCCGGACGATACCGTTCCCGGTCCGACCATCCAGCCTCGGCGAGTTCCGTCGTCACCTGCTTGGCGAGCGCCGCGTCACCCCTGGTATGGGTAATAACGGTCATGCCATTCTTTGGCGTGTCGCCGAACGCGAAACCCGACAGCACGGTCACGTTCATCACCGGTCCGGCGCCAGGGGCGTCGACGCGGGTTTGGCCCAGGCGGATCAAATCTCCGTAGGGATATCCCTCGGCGGTCAATTGAGTTACCGACGGCGCCACCAAGGGCAGGCGTATTCGGTAATTCTCGGGGCGCACCCCGCCGAAAACCTCCAACATGGCGCGCGCCGCTTCCTCGCCTCGCTCCAGCATGTCCACATGCGGATTCGTTCGATAGCCAATCAACATATCCGTCGCGTCCATCATTACATCAGACACATTGGCATGCAGGTCCAACGTCGCGATCACCGGCACATCGGGCCCGACCATCTCGCGAACGAGAGCAAACATATCGCCGTCCGGATCATGAGTATGGGTCGCGACCGCCGCGCCATGCTGGCAAATATAAACCCCATCGACCGGCCCCATCGCCACGAGGCTTTCACGAAGTTCATCCAAAAACTCCTTGAAGAATAACTCCTCCACCGGGCCCGCGGGCGTTGAACCGACGAGCAGTGTCGGCGCGTCGACCCAACCGTCCGGTCCGCCAAAAACATCATCCATAACGCCGTAGAACCCCTTGACGCCTAGATGAATCGCCGGGGCTTCAAGCCGTGCCTGATGGGTGATCTCATCACCCCGGCAGTACATATTTTCCTCGAAGTCCGCGCGGGCGCAATTCGGCGCGAAGCGGTTACTCTCAAGATGGAACCCGCATATCGCAATGCGTTTCGGATTGGCCAAGGCGTGAACTCCCATGATTTAAGCTGCTGGGCGGATCAAATCGGGCGACACAGCGCCCGCATCTCCGGGTCGATAAGGCGATGACAATTGGCTTGGAACATCCGGCACAGATCGCCGAATCTTTCGCGGTCCTGCTCCAATACCGGCAGGTTAATCATCTTTTTCAAGCTTACACCAAATCGGAACTCCGCGACTTCACGTTCCTGGCCGTGACATTGGCCGATATCACTATGGGTGTAGTTGGTCCAACCTACGACCCCCGCCAGCATGAGACCGCTACAAAGAAAAAGCACGCGCGGCCACGCGGAAGCCTTGGGAGTATTAAAATCGCGGAAAGGTCGTGATGGTTTTGCCATGAAATCTTCAATTGATGCGTGATGCCTACGATAAGGTTACGCGAATGGTGACGTTACAAGGCGGACGGAATCAACCAAATCCTGCGTGATTCGCGACCTCAAGTTTCTGGAAGCTTCAATACGTCCGACACCAATTTACCGCCCGACAATTATTCGGGCGCCAAAGATGGCACTTGGTGAACGAGCGGCACCTGGTCCGCCGGAGGATCGCCCTCACCGACTATCGCATGGCCATAAAGCTGGGATAGACTTGCCAATCATTCTCATCCGGAAGTCACCATGACGTTTATCACGAGCGCAGATCGGCAACGGTTCAATGAAGACGGGTATCTCCTCGTCACGGGCTTGCTCGATCCGGAAAACGACCTTGACCCGCTAATCATGGAGTACGCCGAGGTCCTGGAAGCGGCGGCCAAGGATCTATTCGTGCGCGGCAAGATCACCTCGCTTTACAACGACCTGCCTTTCGGCCAGCGCGCGGCCCGGATCATCGAGGAAAGTGATGGGGAGCTGCATAAGTATTTTGATATCTCATTGCCGCAAAAGGGCGTCACCGAAGAGACCCCAATGCATTGCGGCCCAGCGATCTTCTCTTTGCTTCGCAACGAGCGCTTGTTGGATACGGTGGAAAGTTTCCTCGGGTCCAAGATCATCTCGAACCCGACCCAACATGTGCGTGTAAAACCGCCGGCGACACGATTGGATGGTCACCCGACGATTATCGCCGAAATGGCCACCACCGTCTGGCATCAGGACCAGGGCACCGTCAGCCCGGACGCCGACGAGACGGACATGCTAACGGTCTGGATCGCCGTTACCGAGGCCACCCGGCACAATGGCTGTCTGCTGGTGGCCCCAGGCAGCCACAAGCGAGGCCTGGCAGCGCATTGCCACGACCATCGCGCCAATTACAGCCGCCAAGCCATACCGGAGCATCTGGTCGGCAATCGCCGTGTCGCCCTGGAAGCACGGCCCGGAGACGTGGTGTTTCTCAACAAGCTCACAATGCATGCCTCACTGCCGAATTTGAGTGACGACATCAGGTGGAGTCTGGACTTACGATACAACCCCACCGGCCAAGCGACCGGGCGGTCTTGGTTTCCTAGTTTCATCGCCCGGGATCGCGCCGCGCCGGAAAATGAACTGCGCGACCCGCGTATCTGGGCCGAACTGTGGCAAGATGCGCGGCGACGCCTCATCGACAACCCGCCGACATCATTCCAACGATGGTCCAAGGATGACCCGGGCTGCGCGTGAGCATCCCGGCGGTCAATAGCCTGGTCAGACGTCGGCGATTTTCTCCCAGCGCAGCAGGCGTTGTTGCGCGACGCCGTCGATGACGCGGACTGGTGGCCGCAAGATCATGATATCGCCATCGAACGACACGTCACGTATCTGATCGGTATTCACGCGCGACGGCTCCGACGCGGAATCACATTTGGTGATTAGCTGCTGGCCGTTGAACGTATATTCGCCGC
>JAPKDN010000511.1 GCA_028822575.1 Alphaproteobacteria bacterium
ATAACACGATGACTGATGATTTGCCTTATGAAGGTTTACGGGTCCTTGATCTCTCCCAGGGTATCGCAGGGCCCTATTGCGGCATGATGCTTGCGCGCAATGGCGCCGACGTCATCAAGTTGGAGCCGACCGGCGCCGGCTGTTGGAGCCGCCAGCTCGGTAAGGCGGTGGAGGATCAAACCGCACATTCCCTGGTCGTCCACAGAGCCAAACGCAGCCTATCGCTTGACCTTAAATCCGGCGAGGGTTGTGCCATCGCGCAACGATTGGCGGCGAATTGCGATGTCATCCTTCAAAACTACAGAGTCGGCAAGATTGATCGCTTCGGGTTGGAATACAATACCGTGAGCGCGACGAACCAGAGCGTTGTGTACCTTTCCATCACCGGTTTCGGTCCGACCGGCCCCCACGCTGACCTCCCCGCCACCGATTCGGTGATGCAGGCCTATACGGGATTGATGTCGATCAACCGCGACGCGACAGGAATGCCACAACGGATCAACATGCTGGCCATCGATTTCGCCTGCGGTCTCTATGCGTTTCAGGGGGTGTCAGCGGCGCTTTACCGCAAAGCCATGAAGGGCGTGGGCGCACATATTCAAACCAGCCTGCTCGAGGCCTCGCTGGCGTATCAGGAGGCGGCGATGATCGAGTCGTCGCTGCAAGGCGACGTGGTCCAGCCCATAGGCATGCCCGTGGGCAGCTTTCGCACCCGCGACGGCTATATAAGCGTCAATGCCCGACGGCAGCAACAGTTCGAGCGGTTCGCGACGTTGTTGGGAAAGCGGGAATGGATCACGGATCCCAGATTCCTGGACCCGCGCGCCAGGATCGACAACAGCGAGGCGTTGCTGTCGCTGATCCGCCCAGAGATCGAGACTGGCACGACCGACGAATGGTGCACCCGACTAACCGAGATCGATGTCTTGCACGGGCGCGTGCATTCGCACCAGGAGCTGTTCCAGGATGACCAGGTCAAGGCGATCTCGGCCCTACGTTGGATCGATGACCCTGTACTGGGAACCGTGCCGATGGCGACACTACCGGGGCAACCGGCACCCGCGAGCAACGACCATTACTCCCTCAGTCCAAGACTTGGCGAGCACACCCGCGAAATTCTCGCCGAACTGGGGCATGACGAGAACGAAATCGCAAACTTGATCCGCGCCGGTGTCGCACAGGCGCTTGACTGAGGTGGGCTCCACCGGGGAGTAATACTTCAAGAGATCGACACGGCCCGATGGGAATCAGGGGCGTTGGGGCATGGATCCGAAACCGGGAGAGAGAATGTGGTCGAGACAGCGCTATTCGAACCGGGCGGCTATCGTTATGTGCGAGGGCCCTTCCAATATTCTGGTGGTGTCGTAGCCGAGCCAGGGTTCTCGATTGAACGTGCACGATTCTCAAGGCCGGTCCGGATCGCCGAGGGCTTTCGGCTGATCGAGTATTATCTAGAGGGATTGGGGCGTCCCTTCACCGCGTTCTGCGCCTGTGAGCTGCGGTCTCCGGCACCGTTCACAGACCAGGGATTCATTGATTTTAACCAGGTCTATGTGGGCACCCTAGAGCGTTGGGGCATTTACAAGGATGGCGAAAACCCGGTCGCTCGCTCCAATGTCTGCCCCGAAATCGATCCGCCCGTGAAGCCAAGTTTCGAGGCGTTCAGCTACACCGTGCCCTTGGACGAAGGGGAAGGCTCGCCGGAAGGCGACCTCAAGAATTTTGTTATCGCAGGATCTGGAGAAGCACGGGATCAGCCTGGATTGTACCGCGACAAGATCGTGCGGTTTGGCGAGACCTCGCCGGACGCGATGCGTGACAAGGCGCGTCATGTGCTTGGCGTGATGGAGAAACGGATGGCCGCGCTCGGCGTCGGCTGGGCGGATGCCACCGCCACCCAAGCCTATACGGTACATGACCTGCATCCGTTCCTGGCCGAGGAGATCATCCGGCGCGGCGCGGCAAAGGCGGGTTTGACATGGTACTACGCCCGCCCTCCAGTAGAGGGTTTGGAATACGAGATGGACCTGCGCGGTGTCCCAGTGGAACGGGTATTTTAGGGAAACCAGGAGTACGGGCATGAGTGACCACGAACATTTCGACGTCGTTGTGGTTGGGACCGGAGCCGCGGGACTGAGCGCTGCCCTGACCGCGGCCGTGCATGGTGCCAAAACCCTGGTTCTGGAGAAAGCCTCGGTGGCCGGCGGTACCACCGCGATGTCCGGCGGGTGCATTTGGATTCCCAATAATCACCATATGACACGTCTGGGTTTGCGGGATTCCCGCGACGCCGCCCTCGACTATATCCGCGCCGTCTCACCGGATGGTTGGCACAACGCCGAGGAACCACTTTGGGCGACCTTTGTCGATCGCGCGCCAGAGATGCTCAAATTCATCGAGGCACATAGCCCGACCCGCTTCAATTTGAACCGCGATCCCGACCCCTATACCGAGGCGACAGGCGGCATGGACCATGGCCGCAATGTATCCGCGGCCCCGATCCGCATCGGCACGCTGGGACCCTGGCGAGACAGGGTTCGCACCTCGACGGTCGATATGCGGATTAGCTACGAGGAGGTGGTCGATCGATTTTTCTTTGCCAACCCGAAACGCCAAATGCTGCGGCTTCTCCCGCGCCTTCTGTGGCGAAAACTGACTGGCTCCTTCACCCGAGGTCGCGCCTTGACCATCGGTCTGTTGAAGGGGTGCCTGGATCAAGGCGTGACCATTTGGCTGGATACCGAAGCCAAGCGCCTGGAGAGCCAAGACGGCGTCATCACCGGATTGGACGTCGAACGCAATGGCCAATCCGTCAACATCAAGGCGGCAAACGGCGTGATCCTCGCCAGCGGTGGGTTCGAGTGGAACCCCAAGTTAATGGCGGAACATTTTCCCGGCCCGGTGGAATGGACCGCCTCGCCCTCGACCAATACCGGAGACGGCCAACGCATGGCGGCGGAGGTTGGCGCGCAACTCGACCATATGGATCAGGCGCTGTTGATGGGCACGACACCGGTGACGTACGAAGGGCGTCTGATGGGGCAACCCGCGTCCGACTATTTTCTCCCCCATTCAATGATCGTGAACCGTCACGGCCGGCGCTTCGTCAACGAAAAACAGATGAATATCGGCCTGGCCTTCGCCGAAAAGGATCCGGACACTGGAACACCCGCGCATCTACCTGCCTGGCGTATCTATGATAGCCAGTTCGCGGCACGCTATCCCCATGCCTTGCCTAGCGCCTCGATCCCCAATAACCGCTTCGAGGCTGAAAGTTTAGAGAAGTTGGCGGCTTTGATCGATGTTGACCCTGACGGACTGGTCGAAACCGCAAGCCGGTTTTCCGGGTTCGCGCGCGCCGGCATCGATGACGACTTCGGTCGCGGCGCCAGCATTTGGGATCGCAACCGTGGCGGTGATCCCAACC
>JAPKDN010000512.1 GCA_028822575.1 Alphaproteobacteria bacterium
AGGCCAAATATTGATTTTTTGTTAAGATCACCACCCACCGATAGTGCAAGGGACACTCCCGGGGCAAGAGGAAAATCAGTCGCCCGGCAAGGTTTTTTGCGCTGCGGCCAACCATCACAAGCCTCTAGGTCTCGTATGGCGGGGCCGGATCACCCTACATTCCCGGAAACCGCAGGCTTGAAGACGGACATCGCGATTGCCCAGCATTCCCCGTGACGAGAAGCAGTCGAGCATTCCAGGCCGAATACATTGCAGCGATTTAGGCGTGGCGATGGCATTTGCGGCACGAACGGTCGCCCCTGCCCGGTTCGCGATGACGCGAAACTATAGCCGCTAAGGTCCGCTCGGTACGTCGCGGCCGTAGAGCTTGTTACGCACGCTTTGATAGTTCGAGGTCGGGTCGTAAATCGCGACGGGCAAGCCGAGTTGGTTAGCAGAAAGCCGACCCAATGCGACGCGGAGGTCGAACCCGGCGACAAATTCATCGCGTTCGGTGCGCACTAGCGTAACCTGCGCATTAAGTAGTTCTTGTTCGGCATCCAGTACATCGAGGACGGTGCGAGCGCCCACCTCGGCCTCTTGCTGAACCCCGTCCAGCGCCACTTCGGCGGCGATGACCTGATCGACGTTGGCGCGGATCTGTTCGGTCGCGGAGTTTAATGTCGCCCAAGCTTTGGTCACGCTTTCTATCACCGACCGGCGTTGGGTTTCGATATCGATGCGGCGCTGGCTATTGGTCTGTTTGGCTTGGCGGATTTTCGAGTATTCAGACCCAGACTGATAGAGGGGCACGGTTACGGTGGCTGTCACGCTAACGGCGTCGGTCCGATAGTTGAAAGAACTGGTGTCGTATGAGCGGGACAGCGAACTCGACAGATTGACCGACGGCAAGATCACACCGTTGGCAACTTCGACCGCTGCCCGCGATGCTTCTTCGCTACGAATCGCCTGGCGGATGACCGGATTTTCTTCGAGCGCTATAAGACGGGCGCCCTCCACGTCCTCGGGCAACGCACCCAGTGCGGGAACCCGGGAGAGGTTTAGAGGTTCCAAGCCGATCACGCGCCGGAACGTGGCACGGCTTGATTCGCGGACACCTTGTGCTGCGACGAGAGAGCTAATTGCGCCTGACACGCGCGCCTCAGCTTGGGCGACATCGGTGCGGGTAAGCTCGCCCACTTCGAAGCGGTCGCGGGTCGCGTCCAACTGCCGGCCCAAACGATCGAGATTGGCTTGATTTAGCTCGACCACCGATTCGTCGCGCAAGACGTCCATGTAGGCGCGAACGGTTCCTTGCAACACGCCCTGCTCGGTTTGGCGCAAGGCTTGGCGCGCTGCCTCAATGTTGGCTTCGGCTTGCGCCACCCCGTTTACTGTGCGACCGCCTCGGTAGAGCGGCTGAGTGAGGCGGAGCGCGGCACTGCGCGGTTTGGAGTCCGATGACCCCGTGGAAACACCATCGCTATGCGACAAACCGGCGTCTCCAGATAGCGTAACGGTAGGCCGCCAGCCGCTGAGGGCCTGGGAGACTGATTCATCGGTCGCCCGTAGCGACGCCCGTTGGGATTGCAGCGTCGGATTGTTTTGGTAGGCCATCACGAGCGCTTCTTCGAGCGTCTGTGCGGATGCAGCGGAGACGAGAAAGATACCGGCTGCTACGATCGCGAGCGCTCCGAAACGACTTGTCATGATCTCCCCTTTTTTTCGAACCCGACATATTTGCACACGGCGCATAGCCAGTATTTCCGTCGCTTCCATCTGGTCAACACCGAATGTCCGCGCAGCTACACAGATAAGGACAAACGCGAAGTGTCCAACCAGATCGCCAAGACGGCACTATTGAAAGGCAAAAACGTCGGGCCGGGCAAAGCCGGGAAGCGGCGGAATCGAAGCATCAAACAAGGCTCGATGACCAAGAACGCCGTCATTCTCGGAAAAGAGCATTGCCTTGCCGGTGGGCCCGTCTTGCACGACGCAAGCAAGTCTACCGCCCGGTGCAAGCTGCGCCAGTAAGGCCGGCGGGACTTCTTCGACGGCGCCGTCGATCAAGATCGCAGCGTAGGGACCTTGATCGGCACGACCGGCGGCAGGCGGCCCTTCGATCACGGCCACATTATCGATATCGACCTTGGCAAGATTATCGCCCGCGAGGGCCGCCAATTCGCTGTTGCTTTCAACGGCCACGACCGTACCCGCCAATCGGGTGAGCACTGCCGCCGCGTAGCCCGTTGAGCAGCCCACGCTGAGAACCAGGTCGCCTGACTCAATCGCGAGCGCATCGATCAGACGGGCCAATACCATCGGCTCCATCAGATAGCGGCCGGGTGCAATCTCGAGGGCCTCATCGACGTAAGCCACACCGGCAAGCGATTTCGGCGCAAAGATTTCGCGAGGAATACTGCCCATGGCCTCAAGAATACGGGCGTCATTGACCCGATTAGGCTCCAACTGGCTCAGCACCATATTGCGGCGCGCTACGGCGTAATCGGTCATCGGTCCTAGACGTCCCAAACCCTTATGATGCGCCGGTTATACGGTTCTGATGGGGCAAAGACAACTGTGGGCTGGGGGTACTCAGGTCCGGGCCAATGACCCTAGTCTCGCGGCCCGCGGATATGCCAAAGTGTGTCCCGTGAACGTCTCACTTGGCCGCAGCATCCGCCGCAACCAAACCTTGACCGGACCGGGGGGCAAACCTATACACGCGGCCATGGCCAGGTGGCGGAGTGGTTACGCAGCGGCCTGCAAAGCCGTGTACACGAGTTCGATTCTCGTCCTGGCCTCCACCGCCACCCTTTCGATATGATCGAGCGCAACCCTGATAGCTTCATTTGGCGCTACCGCTGGGTCTTGCTGCTAGTGGTTTTTGCCACCACGGCGGCCGCGGCCTGGTTCAGTGGGCCAAGTTAATGCCGCTCGGGACGCAGACCTTAGCTGAAACCAGGGCCACTAGGACGCGGCGCCACGATTGCCAATCCGCGACTCGTTGATTCAGATGGCCAGCGGGGGCGGTTGGTCTGCAGAGCCGCACTTTCCCCATTTTGTTAATCAGACGGTGACACGATGACGGGTGGTGTCAGGTGCATCATTGTGGAGACCAACTAAGATAAGGTTTTGTATTGCGACCCTCGCAGTAGCAGGGTTTCTGGCTTTGCAGATGGGCACAAGCCACGCCGTTCCTTACGCCGATGCCATTCCGGCGCTGGTAAAGTCCGGTGGCGCAGCAACAGTGGAAGCATTCCTGAAGTTCTATGGACCAACCGAAATGCCTAAGGCGTTTGACGTCTAAAAATTAGTGCTATCGGCAACCGCCTGAAGAGTAGTTCCAACATGAAATAGATGCCTAAGGATCCGTTGAAGAGCTGCCAGAAGAAGAAAAACTACAACCCCGACAGTCCGTGCGTCATTTTCATGGAAAACGAAA
>JAPKDN010000513.1 GCA_028822575.1 Alphaproteobacteria bacterium
CATTGAAAAGGTATGGGCTGATCCTGATCGCTCCGCCGCGCAGACTCACGAAGGTACCGCTTTCCTTGAGGTAATCAACGAGCCCCTCCGGCAGCATTTTTTTTGGCCAAAGTCCAATGAAATGGCCGACCCGATGAGCAGCTGGCGGGACATCAAAACCGATCGCTTCGGCACGCTCGGCGATGTGGTCCGTCAGCACGCGAAGCGCCGATTGAATCTCCGCCGGCCCCCAGCCAGAAACCTGCTCAAGAGCCGTCTTGCTCATTGGCGAGTGGATCATGCTATTGGCGGCACCCATGTCAAAACGACGGGCACCAGCCGCGTAATTGTCGGAGTAACCGGGTGAGTATTCCATCGATGGTGCGTCGCCGCGCCCCGCGTGATTATCTTCGACCGGATCGCCATCCTGACGATTCGGAGCAACATACATGAACCCCATCATGTCTGGGCAAAGCAGCCATTTATAGGCCGACGCGATCATGTAGTCCGGCTGGATCCTCACCACGTCGGTGGTCATCGCGCCGATCGATTGAGTTGCGTCCACGACCAACGGAATCCCGCGTTCCCGGCAAACCGGCCCTATCCGTTCAAGATCGACAAAAGAACCATCGGTCCAATGGCAGTTGGGCAAGGTCACCAGCCCAGTCTCAGGACTGATCGCCTCCAACACCGCTGAGGTCCAGTCAAAATCACTAGGCCGCGCGACAACCCGCATCGTCCCACCATCACGAGCCGCCACTTTTCTCCAGGCGTAGTAGTTCGAGGGAAATTGTCCCTCCAGCACCAGAATCTCCTGGCCCTTTTCGACGCTAAGATTACGCGCCGCCACCGCCACCGCATAGCTGGTGGAGAACGTGATCGCCACATCCTCGCCAGTCGCGCCAACCAGACCTCCAAAAAGACCCCGGCAGGCTTCCATCTCGGGTCCGACATTCACGCGCTCCTGATCCCAGGGGTGAAACTTTCGCTCCACGCCACGATGGCCCGCCTCCGCGCTAACCTTCAGACAGGGAGACTGCGCGGCGCAGTTGAGATAGGTGATCCCAGCTGGGATATCGAACAAATGCTTCTGATTAGCGAGCGGCATGGGGGGCTCCGAAACCATAATCAATTGGGTATCGCGTGGGGTTGTTCTACCAAGCTTACTAAAGGATTTCACCCAAAGCGTGCCCACCCTGTATCGCCGCCAAAAGATTACGCGGTGAGCGACAATCACCGATCAGATGCACGGTAATCCCATCAAGCTTCCCAGCAAGTTCACTCCGCGCCAGACGGGGCGTGGCATAGATCACCAGGTCAACATCCTCAATCCGTTCCTCGGCGCCACTGAACACATTGATCGCCGTCAGGCGCTTGTCATTGAACGATCGAGTTTCGAGGGAGGGCCGAATTTCCACACCCGCGCAGTATAGCCGTCGATACACTCCAGTCGCACTGCAATGATTCACCGCGCCGGCGATGCGTGGCCGCGGTGTCATCAGGATCAGATGGTCAAATCGGTCGGCAAGCAGATCGGCGACGCCATAAGTAGCGGGACCATGGTCTTCGTCGACCAAGACGACCTTACCACCCCGGGGCGCCGATTTGGCCATCGCGACATAATCACGCGCCGAAATGACGCGCGGCCCGACCTCCAGGCCTGACGGTAGTCGCTGGACCGACCCGGTCGCCAATACCAGGGCATCAGGATCGTACTTACGAATGATCTCCTCGGTGGCCTCGCAGTTAAACACCCACTCCACTCCGTAACGGTCGCCAAGATGGCGCTGATAGTCGATGATTCGACCAATCTCACCTCGACCGGGCAGTTGCGCCTCGTGGCGTAAAGCACCACCAAGGCTATCCGACGCGCTGAATAGCGTGACCCCATGGCCGCGTGCGGCAGCGACCCAGGCGGCCTCCATGCCAGCGGGGCCCGCTCCAATCACCAGGACCCGCCCCACATGTTCCGCCACGACGGGCAACCGGTGCGCCTCGTTAGATTGACCGAGATGCGGGTTGTGGTGCTCCGCAACGGGTTTGCCAAGATGCACCTCGCCCCAGCAAAAGTTATCGTAAACACTGGGACGAATATCCTCCGCCCGGCCGGTCCTGGCTTTGTCGGCCCAGGCGGCGTCGCTAATCAACGCTCGGGTCATGCCAACGAGATCGCCGTGGCCATCGGCGACAACCCGTTCCGCCAGATCGGGTGTCCCAATCCGGCCCAACGCCATCACCGGCACCCCGCCGGCTGCCGCACGCATGCGTTTGTGCAGGTCGATGAAATGGCCCGGCCTGAAATAGAGATCTGGAACATGGGTCTCCAGGCTCAAACTAAAATTCCCCTGGCCATAGGCAAAATAGTCAAAGTCCCCGGTCCCAGCGAGGCGCGCCGTGATGTGTTCCGCCTCGTCCGGATCGACACCCCCTGAAACACCCTCGTCCGCCGGCATCTTCAAACCGATGATGAACGCCGGCCCGCATTCCGCTCGTATTCCCGCGGCGATTTCCCGTACGAAACGCGTCCGGCGCTCCAAATCGCCGCCATAGTCGTCTTCTCGCGTGTTAGAGGCGGGCGACAGAAATTGCATGATCAGATAGCCATGAGCGCCGTGCAGTTCGACCCCCGCGAAGCCACGATCGAACAGGCGCCGCGCGGTATATATATAGGCCTGGACGACCCTGTGAACCTCCTTGGTCGACATGACGTGTGGGACGGTCCAGCTGAAGGGGTCCGGCAGATCCGATACGCCGATAGGAGACCTGGTCGGATGCCAGAGCTGTTGGCGGCCAGGGTGCCAAAGTTGACCGATCAGCGCCGCACCCTCGGCGTGAACATCCCGCGCGATCGCCTCAAACGCAGCGTCGTTCGTGTCATCAAACCCGGTTATGGTGGAAGATTGAGCAATAGCCTCGGGATCAACGGCGATAACCTCGGTGACCAACATGCCGGCCCCGCCCTTGGCCCGCTCAATCAGAAAATTTCGCCAAGATTCGGTGATACGATTCTCACGGGCGAAATTAGTCACCGTAGCACAGAGGCAAACGCGATTGCGCAAGCGCCGTCCGGCGATCTCTATTTCTGAGAAAAGCGACGGAAATTGAGTGGCCGGCATGGGCTGAATTCCATATCGATAGAGTGCGGCCATTAGTGTATCAGCCGACGAGCAGCAAGATCATCGCAAGACCGATAGGTAACTACACATCGGTTTAGTCCCGGCGAAGCGGGTGCACCGGACAACCCTTGGCACGGAACAGAAATCGGCAGGTGATCTCTCGACACCCCGCAACCACGACCCCACCGTTACCCACCAGAACATCTGACCGACTATCCTTGTAAACCTCGTAAACCGCCGGCTATTGGGCCGGTTGGGCATGGTGCAGGGCACGAGGGTTGTTGAGGAACAACCCGGAGACAACCGGACACGCCTCTGACATTCAG
>JAPKDN010000514.1 GCA_028822575.1 Alphaproteobacteria bacterium
TATCCTGGATGCCAAAGGTGATATCGTTTCTCCCGGATTTATTGATACGCACAGTCACCATGAGCGTGGCATGTGGGAGTCGGAAACCGGACGGGAAATGGTGGCCCCTATTTCACAGGGAATTACGACGATTATAATTGGTCAGGATGGCATGTCGGATTATCCGCTTTCCGCCTTTCAGCGTGAACTAGAGAAATATCCGGTTGCGGTCAATATTGCATCGTACACCGGCCACGGAACGATCCGCGTAAAGGCCATCGGTGTTCCTTATAATCGGCCGGCAACACCGACAGAATTGTCGCGCATGGAGTCATATCTGGAGATTGATTTGGATGGCGGCTCTCTCGGTCTGTCGACGGGTCTCGAGTATGACCCCGGAATATATTCCGATTCCGACGAGCTGCTTACGCTGGCCAAGACTCTCAAGGCTGCGGGTGGCCGGTATATCAGCCATATGCGCAGCGAAGATGCCAAGATTTTGGAAGCCATCGATGAGATCATAAGAGTTGGCCGGGAAGCGGGAATTCCTGTTCAGATATCCCATATCAAGATCGCATTGCTGGACGATTGGGGCGGGGCATCCAGCATCCTCGCCAGACTGGACCAAGCTCGGGAAGAGGGCGTGGACATCACGGCTGATGTATATCCGTATGACTACTGGCTCTCCACGCTTGCGGTTTTGTTGCCTGAGCGAAACTTCGACGATGTCGCCGCAGTTCGCCATGCATTTAATCACATCGCGTCACCTGACGGATTGCTATTGGCTCGATATGTGGCTGATCCTGATCTTGTGGGCAAAACGGTGAAGCAGATTGCAGATGAGAGGGATGAAGATCCAGCTGAGACGTATCTTGGGCTGCTTCAGCAGGCTTATGCCGACATCAATCTGGAAGATGCGGTGGAGGCAGGCGACATCCGTGAGCTGGTGCTTGGTCAAAGTATGCTCAGAGCAGATGTGGAAGATTTTATCGCTTGGCCGAACTCAAATATTTCTACAGACGGAACATCTTTTCCTGGTCATCCCCGGGGGTACGGAACATTTCCGCGCGCGATCAGATGGATGGTTCGCGAGAGCCACAAGCTTGAGCTCGAAGAGATGGTGCGGAAGATGACGAGCTTGAGCGCCTCTCATGTCGGTCTAGCTGATCGGGGGGAGGTTCGCGTCGGAGCGCCTGCAGACCTGATCTTGTTTTCAGCCTCTGAGATTGCCGATAGAGCCGATAGGGAGAATCCCACAGAAACTTCCGTGGGTGTTACAGGCGTGTGGGTCAATGGAGTTCGCGTATGGCAGGATAATGGACCGACAGGTGCATATCCGGGTCAATTCCTGCGTCGAGCCAGTCAGCCCCACTAGGCTGACGCTTAATCGTCCAGAAGCAGAGTAAGCGGCAGGCCTGTGTACTTCTTCGTGTGCTCGTAAACGACGTGGCTGGTTACGGTTTCAATCGTCCCCAATTCGTCAGTCATTCGATCCACGATGGTTTGATAGTGGCGGATGTCAGGTGCGACGAAGGTTGCGAAATAGTCGACTGAACCTGTTACCGCCCTGCAGCTGGTCATTTCTGGTATATTGGCAATGTAGGATTCAAAGTCGCGTTCGTCAGCGCCTTTGTTTGTGTTGAGGGTGATTTCGGAGATAACTTCAATGAACTGCGTGACTTTTGAGAGGTCAATTCGGGTCTCGTAACAGTCGATGACGCCTGTATCCTCCAGGCGTTTCCGCCTCTGCAGGCATGGGCTGGGTGACACACCGATACTGTCTGCCAAATCCTGATTCGTTATACGTCCATCCAGTTGAATGGCTATGAGCAGGCGTTTACCAACATTGTCGAGAACAGATTTCATGCCGGTAGAATAGCAGAAAATGTTGTTTTTGAAACATTTATTGCGGCTCAGGGAGTCCTCGGTTCAAATCACTGGTATTGCGAGTGGGGCCGGATTGGAGGCGACCGTGTGGGGGATTTAGCCTCATTCTACTGAAGTCCCGCGCTCCGGTGATCCAGGCTGGGTCTTAAAACGTAGCGGCGATGTTGACCGGTCCACCCTGGAACAGGCCGACGTTAAGGGCTAATCATCCCATCCCGAAAATCTCCGCAGAGTTTGGCTTATTTAATGTCCAACGCGATGCGTATGTGTCTTCATCTCATCCTTGCTATGTCTACCAAGAACGTTTGAGGCATGCCGCAAAATGTGCAACGCGGTAATTTCGCTCAACACTCTTGAGTGGAGAGTTGGCCGGGTGCCAGCTGATTGATATTGAGGTTTGAAGGATAGCCCCCATGGCAGGTCAAGATGGAAAGACAACCAGGGAGGCGATGCTCGAGGCAGCGCAGAACATTCTCGCGGATAGTGGCCTGGAGGCATTGAACTCGAACGCGATCGTCGAGAAAGCCGGCGTTACCCCGCCCACTTTTTATCACTATTTCTCCAACAAGTATGCCGTCCTGCGCGAGCTGGGCATGCAGATGATGGATGCTCAAAACGAAGTTTTGAGAGCAGACACGGGCCTCATGATCTCAACAGAGGCTGAACTTGAGGCTGCCTGCTTCAATTCAATTCAGAGATCGTATCGGATGACCCGGGCATTTCGTGGTGGCTACGCTTTGCTGGTTTCCTTGCGTGCGGTTCCTGAGCTCAAGGAGGTCAGGCTGAATTCGCATGCGGAAATGGCCGAGCTGCTGACCAGGTACATGATCGAGCAGAAGCTTTGTAATGACTTCGACTCAGTCGTCGTGCGCGCGCGGCTCGGTGTTGAAATGCGCTACGCGGCCATAGAGATGTTATTCGAGACGAATTTCAGGAATGAGCAAACTGTACTTGAGTACACGGCGAAGGCATTGACCCGTGTCTACGATTTCTTCTGAGTCTTTCGGCGTGAACAGGCTGGATTGGTCAGCTTGTTTCAATGTCGTCTGAGGGGGCTGCGCTCTTCACGCCAATCATGAGTATGCTCCCAAGCACAAACAGAATTGCAAGGCTGCCAAAGCCGATGCGCTGATTGTGTGTGATGATTGTCGCGACAGCGACCAGGCCGGGACCGAGCCATACAGTGACTGTGCTCGTCATCGCATATATTCCGAAGAAATGGCCGATTTTGTCGGCGGGGCTTAGCTGAACAAGAAGGGACCGGCAGGAACTGTAGGCAGCGATTATAAGCGCGCTCATGGGAATCACCGTGGCGATGTAGATGAGGTCAGCAGAATGTGAAAATGCTTCACGTGCGGCTGCTTCGGTCGACAGCGGGATCAGCCCGAACAGGATCGAATCCTTCTGGATGCCGATCTGGAAAAAGAAGATCGCTGTAATCGAGAAGAGTTCAATCAGGATGGCGTTCCTGGCACCGAAAAGCCTGTCTATGGCGCCGGCAGACAGGCCTCCGATGACGACAGAGCACGTAGCCACAATCCCCATCATGG
>JAPKDN010000515.1 GCA_028822575.1 Alphaproteobacteria bacterium
CCGTGTTGTCCGCCTTGGTGACGATCAGCGCGCCGTTTTCCTCCACCTCGGCGATCGGAAAGCCGACCTGGGCTAAATTCGGGACATCCTTGTAACCGGGGTCGGCGAAGTAAGCGCCGGTTACTTGGCCGCCGCATTCGAGCAGATGCCCCGCCATGGTGCCGGCGGCAAGACGTTCCCAGTCATCCTCCGGCCACCCGAATTCATGCACGAGTGGACCCAGAACCAGGGCTGGGTCGGTACATCGACCCACGACAACTACATCGGCGCCCCGGGCCAAGGCCTCGGCGATTGGCCGCGCGCCCAGATACGCGTTGGCGGCGACGACGGCGTTAACGCCTATTTCCAACCCTTCGATGGTCGGAATAGCTCGGATGTCGTCCTCGGAAAGGAACTGGAACAGGTCATCGCCTTCCACGATCGCTATCTTGATCTCTGGGCACCCCAGTTCGCGCGCGATTTCCGCGATCTTGCGCGCGCCACCAGTCGGGTTTGCGGCGCCGAAATTGGAAACAATTTTGATGCCGGACTCATGACAATCTTTCAGGATTGGTCGAACATAGGCCTCCAGAAAGGGCGAATAGCCATGTTCCGGGTCCTTGCGTCGATGTTTTTGCGCGAGCGCTAAGGTGCGTTCCGCCAAGGTCTCGAAGATTAGGTAACGTGGCCCGTCCCGCTTGGCCAATGTCGCCACGACCGGGATCGAGGCGTCGACTCGATCTCCCGAGAAACCGGCGCCACAGCCGATATGCACGATTTTCTTGTTCATGCCGCATCTCCCTAGCAATCGTTCTAACTTAACCCGGAGAAGGAGGAGTCGCTAGGGCCACGCGCGGCTCTGGTCACGGCATCATCCACCTGGCCGCTGGTATCGGTGCATGAAATCGCATACCCAAGACATGCCCCGTCCCTTGGAGCCGCGTCATGATCACCCACAGTGGTGCACCCAAGTCTACTCTCGCACGCGAGCGCGTCCGATACGTCGCCACGCTGGAGTCGGAACATGTACGAAGACGGCTGAATGAACCTGGCTCCGGCGAGGCGATCATTGTTTACGATTTGGAATACACCGCGTGGGAGGGCTCTCTCGCACGACGCTGGGGCGGCGAGGGCGAGTACCGCGAGCTGGTTCAAATCGGCGCGGTTAAACTGGAGAACGCGAAAGATTATCCGGAAATTGCCAGTTTCGAGCGCCTTTGTTTGCCGCAATTCAATCCGGTCTTGTCGGATTATTTCACAGGACTGACCGGCATCACCAATGACGATTTAGAGCAAGCCGGGCAGCCTTTTGGACAAGTGATCGCTGATTTCGCGGAACTCGTTGGAGATACTGGAATCATTGCCGCCAATGGCAATGACGTAAGTTGTCTCATCGAAAATTGCGGATGGCGTGGGGTGCCGATGTCTATCTGTGAGGAACGGACGGTTAATCTGCGTCCACTGTTCATGGCGTTCCTGGATTTGCCTGTGGATCAGACAGTCAGTAGCGACCTACCCGCAAGATTCGGACGTGAAATGGAGGGTGCTGCCCATACGGGATTGGCGGATGCGCGAGCAATCGCGTTGGCGTTGCGGGAAGTGCGTCGTGGCGGGGGGATCGATTGATGTCGGTTCGGAAAATAACCGTTGGTTAAAGGCAGCGTGGTCTAGGGTCGTCTCGAAGGGGTCCGTTGGCCTCAACGTCGGCCGAGGGCAATCGACTATCGTGATCGGCGTTAATCACCGCCAGCTACATACCCATCTGCCAGATCTGCTCGCTGAGCATTCACGTCCCGCGCGCTCGGATCCCCATGGCCGCCGCCGCCGGAGGTCTTGAGGCTTAGAATGTCGCCGCGATTCACCGACAATCCCGAGACCTTGGAACTCAGCTCGACCGCCTCGTTGGCTCCGGCGCGGTTAAGGGTCATTCGACCCAACGCCCCCGGCGCACCGCCGTCCAGGCCATAGGGTGGGGTGACAAAGCGGTCGAAATTGCAGGTGAAGGTACCTTCGGGCGCGTCCACTCGGAACGACCGCTCCAGACCGAGGCCGCCCCGGGTGCGCCCCGCTCCCCCAGAATCTGGCACCAGGCCATAACGCTGGAAGGTAACTGGATAGTCATTCTCGATCAGCTCCATCGGCGCGTTGGCGATGTTGTGAAAACCGCAGGAGAAACCGCTGGCACCGTCTTCATCGGGGTGGGCGCCCCAGCCACCGCATTCCAAATCGAAATAGACCGAACGGCTACCGTCTTCCTTGAAGGCGTTGAAGGCGTAGACATAGCTGACGCCGTAATATGCCGCTGGAACCCGGTCGGGCAGGGCGGTGGCGAAAGCGCCCATGACGGTGTTGACGATGCGATGCCCGACAGCCATCCGATTGGCCACTGGCGCCGGAGAGCGGGCATTGACGCAAAGCCCCTCTGGCGCGGTGATCTTGATTGGCCGATAGCAGCCGGCATTGGCTGGAATGTCCGAGCCGACAGACATCATCACGCCACAAACCACGGCTGAGTCCATCATGTTGTAGGTGCAGTTCACTGGCCCACGCGCCTGAGGGCTGGAGCCCGAAAGATCGATCTCGATTTCCTCGCCTTTGACAGTCATTCGAACATGGATGCGCAGCGGTTTGTCGCGGTCGATCCCGTCATCGTCGACGAAGTCCTCGAATTCATATATACCGTCCGGTATATCGGAGACGGCGGCGCGCATGGCTTGTTCTGATTGGCCTTGGATCAAATGGCTTGCTTCCGCCAATCGGTCCGGACTATAGCGGCGGCCCGTGTTTTTTAGACTTTCGACACCAATATCCAGCGCCGCGAGCTGGGATGCAAAATCGCCCCCGACTTTCTCTGGCTCGCGGCTGTTTCGGAGCAGCAACTTGACCACAGCTTGATTGCGCACTCCGGCGTCGTCGATCTTCAGCGGTGGGATGCGGAATCCTTCCTGGAAAATCTCCGTCGCTTCAGCGTGGTAACTGCCGGGTGCGCCGCCGCCGACATCCAGGTGATGTACCAGCACTCCGGCGATGGCGATCCGTCTTCCGTCCAGGAAAACTGGCTTGAACGTCAGAATGTCCGGCAGATGTTGGCCACCACTATAGGGGTCATTGGTGATGATGATGTCGCCCTCATGCCATTCCTCGATCGGAATTTGATCGGCCAGAATATCGAGCAGGCATCGAGCCATCGAGTTGAGATGCACTGGCATGCGGGCGGCTTGGGCCGTACTTTGACCATCCGCGTCGAATACCGCCGTGGAGTAGTCGAGAATGTCTCGGACCACCGGAGAGCGACTGGTGCGCCAGACGGTCACGCTCATCTCCTCGGCGGCGGCGACCAGGGCATTGCGGATAATCTCAAGCTCAACGGCATTGATCGAGCTCATGGGGTGTCTCCTGGTTCGCGGGTTCCGAGCAAATCACCTGAAGAC
>JAPKDN010000516.1 GCA_028822575.1 Alphaproteobacteria bacterium
TCGCTCGAACAGGTCCTTGAGGTCGAGATCGAACGACTTACCCCCTTCAAGGCGCGGGATGTAGCCGTGACTCGCGAAATTTGGCCAACCCAGGACGGGCAAATAAAGGTCGCGCTAACGATCGTGCCTTATTCCCGCATCGAAGAGCAGGTCGCGCCATTGCGCGCTGCGGGCATCGAGATCGACCACGTCATCGCCGATCGCGCGCGCGTTGCCGAAGCACCGGAATTGAGTTTGATCAGAGGCACCCAGGTCGCCAGGGAAACACGCGCCAACTGGATCCCCTTGGCGGTGACCCTAGCGCTGTTTTTCGTTGCGGCGTTATCCCCTTTCGTAAAGCAAGGGCTACAACTCCGCGAGCTTGAAGCTCGGCTTGGTTCTCTCAAACACGAGGTCAAGGCGGTCAGGCAACTTGTCGACGATGTCAAGGTGATGGAAGCAAGACGCGAAAGCCTTCGCGCGTTCTCGCGAAGCCGCGTTTCCATGACCTCATTACTTGAAGAAACGACCCGCGTTCTTCCCGATGATACATGGCTGGTGCTTTACCAATTCGATGGTGAAAGGCTGACACTCCAGGGACAATCCGCGTCGGCGACGTCTTTGGTGAATACTTTGAGCGCCGCTCCTCGGCTCGGCGACGTTCGTTTTCGCGCGCCCGTGACCCGCGACCCCACATCCGGCGCCGACCGCTTCAGGCTCAGCGCCGCCGTGAGCCGCCCATGACGAGGCGACAGATATCCCCTCCCATGGCATGGGCGATCGTGGTTCTCATATTGATCGCCGCCACCGTCGGGATCGCCAGTCCATTAGCGGAGCTCCATGGCGAACGGCGGGCACGGATCGATACATTGGTCGACTTGATTGACACGCGAACCACGATGATCGATCGCGGCAAAATTCTGGCGGAACGGCGAGAGGTCTTGAGCCAACGCGATGATCGCGCGTTCGGGATCATACCAGCCCACGACACCACGGCGGTGGCTCATCTTCAGGAGGTTCTGCGCGTCGTCGCCGCCGCTCAGGATCTGCGCATCGACAGCCTTCGGGTCCTTCCAGATCGGGTGGTGACGCCGTTGCGGGAAGTCGCGGTTCGCGCTTCCCTCACCGGTTCCGTGGCCCAGGTTCAGCGTTTGCTGCATGGTCTGGAAACCGGCACGCCGATGGTGCGAGTCTCCAAACTGGGTCTGCTTAGCCGCCAGGGGACACCGGATCTAGAGATCACCATAGTGATCGCCGCGCTGGCGGAAAGCACGACCAATGCGGATTAGCTGGCGCATGGGTCTGGTTTGGCTGGCGTTCGTGACAGCGACCTGCGGTCCGTGGGTCCCGTCGCACCTGGCGCCCACCCCCTCGCAACCCACACGCGCTGCGATTGAAATGGCATCACCCGATCAACCTCGTGAAGCAGCAACCTTGGCGGCTCTGGCACAGACCACGGCGAGGCCGCTTTTCAATGCCAGCCGGAGACCTTCTCCGCCTCCGGCGGTCAAACCAGCCACAGCGCCCGTCAAGCCACAACCCACACACCTTGTGGGCTATCGCCTGACGGGTATAGTGCGCTCCTCGAGCCAACGTTTGATTCTTCTAACCGGAGGGAAAAGCGGGCGCGTCGTGAAATTACATGAGGGTGACCGGGTGGACGGGTGGCTTTTGATATCGATCGGAACCGATCACGTGCGGCTTTCGCGCGGCGGCCACGTGATTGACCTGCTTAATCCAAGCGGTGAAGCCTCCGGGCCATCGGGGCGTAATACCCGATGGCTGCCTAGCGCCGGGGGACGGCGGTGATCGTTAATCTCCGCTGGATCCCGCGCGCGCTCGTCGCCCTGATCGCGGTAACGGTCCTGATCTCCTGCGAGCGTCAGTTAGCCGAACCTGGTCATTCTCCGATCCCGACCGTGGTCAACGCGGCATCAGGGTCTTCGGTGGAAGAGGAGACATCCACGCGGCGAGATGGCGAGCTTCGCGCGCCGAGAGCAAGCACAGCAAAAATAATCGACGAGGTCTACCCGCCACGCAGCCCCAAGACACCGGCCGGCCGGGTCGTCGACACCGAACCCGTCGGTGATCTCACGGTTAGTTTCCAGCAAGCGGATCTGCCCCAGGTCTTGCGTGTCATTCTGGGTGACCTGTTACGGCTGAACTACCTGCTTCCACCGGCCCTGAACGGAAAGGTCACGCTTCGCACGGCGCGCCCGCTGACCCGCGCCCAAATGCTTCGCGTGCTGGACCATGTCCTGGCTGGCTATAACCTCGCCGCAATTCACGAAGCAAACGTCACCCGGATAGTGCCGAGTAAGACAGCCAAAGTTGGGGTTACCCCTTCTGGCGCGGACATCCCGGGGCATGGAACAGAAGTCGTTGTACTTCGCCATATCGGGGCCTCGCAGATGCAAAGCCTGCTCGCGCCGGTCCTGCCCGAAGGCCGGGTCGTCGTCACGGAGGTTGAATTGAACCTGGTCATCGTCTCGGGTTCCGCGAGCGAACGGGCGGCGGCGCGGCAAACGGTTGGGGTATTCGATGTCGACCAGATGGCAGGCCAAGGCGTCGCATTGATCGGTCTGGAACATGCCGACGCCGAGACCATGATCCAGGAACTGCGCCAATTATTCGGAGATGGGGTCAAGGGTCCGCTCGGCGGGCTGGTCCGGTTCGTTCCAGTAAAACGCATGAACGCGGTTCTCGCGATCGCCCGGCAAGCAGATTATCTGGATCGCGCGCGGGACTGGATTCGCCGACTCGACCGGACCCGCGACGCGGATCAGAGACGGCTTTACGTCTATTTCGTCAAGAATGGCGCAGCTGGCCAATTGGTGAAAACCCTGAGGGGAGCCTTTGGTGTTCAAGAAGCCAGTTCGGCACCCGGCAACACGGGCGCCAGTCAGGACGCGAAGGCCTCCTCGGCGAACCCTGCTACCGCCCCGACGACGCCCCCACGTTTCATGGCCGACGAGGCGAGCAACGCTCTCTTGGTCTGGGCGACACGCCGAGAATATGACGTCATCTCCGAGGTTTTAGCGAAACTCGATATTACCCCACTCCAGGTCTTAATCGAAGGCACCGTAATCGAGATCACCTTGCGTGATCGGCTCCGGTATGGGCTGCAGTATTTCCTGGAATTCGGCGATGTATCGGCGATCTTTACACGTGACAATAGCCGAACCACGGTAAACTCGGCGGTACCCGGATTTGGGGTCACGATCGAAGGGTCGAACAATTCAAAACTAGTCATAGACGCCTTATCAGATCTGACAGATGTACGGGTGGTTTCATCTCCGCAATTGTTAGTCGTCGATGGCGAGACCGCGCGCCTTCATGTGGGCGATCAGGTTCCGATCGTCACCCGTTCCTCCTCGACGGCGGTCACGGACGATACACGCGTGGTGAATGAGATCGAATATAGAGACA
>JAPKDN010000517.1 GCA_028822575.1 Alphaproteobacteria bacterium
GGGCACGAGGGTTTTTTAGTCAGCAAAAAGCGGTCTTTGGTCGCGGCGATAACAGGGAACTGCTTTCGACGATAACGTGCCCGACTTTGGTGCCTTGTGGTCGGGACGATGAAATGACGCCGCCTTGTCTGTCCCGAGAAATCGCCGACCAGATTCCTCGTGTGAGCCTTGTGATGGTCGAGGCGCGTCGTCATTTGTCTCCCTTGGAATACCCAGAGCTAACGACTGGAGCATTGAAAGAGTGGTCGCAGCGTTAAATCATTGGATTGTAAAGCCTGCTAACAGATGGAATATTAACCTTACTAACACGAAAAAGGGCCGCCTGTAGGCGACCCCTTTAAGTGGCGTTCGTTCGCGCGGTAGCGTTATCCGCGATTTTCGGCATTGATATAGGTACGTTGATCCGGGCCGGTATAGAGTTGACGAGGACGACCAATTTTTTGTGTCGGATCCTCGATCATTTCCTTCCATTGTGCGATCCAACCGACGGTACGGGCCACCGCGAAAAGCACGGTGAACATGTCTGATGGAAAGCCCATCGCTTTCAGGATAATACCGGAATAGAAATCGACATTCGGGTATAGATTCCGCTCGATGAAATAGTCGTCCTCGCGCGCGAGTTTCTCAAACTCCATGGCGAGATCGAGCAATGGATCATCAATGCCGAGATCCTCGAGCACCTCATGGCAACTCTGCATCATGACTTTCGCGCGCGGGTCGTAGTTCTTGTAGACCCGGTGACCAAAGCCCATCAGCCGAAAGGGATCGTCCTTGTCCTTGGCTTTCTTAACATATTCACCAATCCTGTCCTTGTGTCCAACCTCATTGAGCATATTCAATACCGCCTCGTTGGCGCCGCCATGAGCTGGTCCCCAAAGCGAGGCGATTCCGGCTGCGATGCAAGCGAACGGGTTGGCGCCGGAGGAGCCGGCGAGCCGCACGGTGGAGGTCGACGCGTTCTGCTCGTGATCAGCGTGCAGGATCAGCAACCTGTCCATCGCCCGGGCTAGGACCGGGTTTATCTCGTATTTTTCGGCCGGAACCGCGAACAACATATAGAGAAAATTCTCGGAGAAACTGAGCTCGTTCTGCGGGTAATTGAACGGTTGTCCCAGAGAGTATTTATAGGCCATCGCGGCGATCGTCGGCATCTTGGCGATCAGCCGATAAGAGGCAACCATCCGAGCGTGCGGATCGGTGATGTCCGTGGAGTCATGGTAGAAGGAAGACAGGGCGCCAACCACGCCACACATGATCGCCATCGGGTGCGCATCGCGGCGGAAGCCACTATAAAATTTGATCAATTGTTCATGCACCATTGTGTGATGAGTGATGTCATGCACGAATGTGTCACGTTCCTTGGCTTTTGGCAGATCGCCATTCAACAAAAGATAGGCAACCTCGAGGAAGGAACTTTTTTCCGCTAATTCCTCGATCCTGTAACCGCGATGCAGCAGCACGCCTTCGTCGCCATCGATATACGTCAGGGCGGACTCGCAGGATCCGGTCGATGTATAGCCAGGATCATAGGTAAAATGGCCTGTTTCGGCGTATAGCCGCCGTACATCGATGACGCTGGGGCCGACGGTTCCGTCGAGCACGGGCAGAGCGAATTTCTCGCCCGTCGCGTCGTTAATCAGCGAGAAAGTCGCCGAATTGCTTTTAGTCATGCTCGAGATTCCTCTGTCTTGGCCCGCTAGTAGGGCTTGTCGTGAAAAGTCGGGTGACTGAACTCTCCCGTTGCGCTCAGCATACTGTGTTGGTCGGATTTCAGCAAATCTCCTTGATCCGAGCGCAGCCTTCCGCGCGACCAAGAATCGATAAAACCTCAAAAATTCCAGGGGAGGCGTTTGACCCCGTAAGCGCCGCCCGCAGCGGCTGCGCGACCGCCCCAAGCTTGACTTGATTTGTTTCCGCGTGCCGCCGAACCACGCCCTCGAGGGCTTCTTCCGTCCAGTCATCGACTAGGCTCAAGGCCTCTAAAAGTCCCACCATCAGGCGACGTGCGTCATCCGTAAGTAGCGCCGCCGCTTTATCATTCATGGTTAGTGGAAGGGTGGCCGCGTAGAATGCGGCGCCACCAGCCAAATCCACCAGAGTTTTTGCTCTGGCTTTCACGCCGGAAAGCCCTTGAATGATCCGTGCCCGGGCGGCGTCATCCAGGCGCAGGCCGGGCTGTCCTTCCAAGCGAGCGATTACCAGATCCGCAATTTGTTCGTCCGGCGTTTCCCTCAGGTAATGGCCATTGAGGTTGTCCAGTTTCCCGATGTCGAAACGTGAGGGTGATCGACCAACGCCGCGCAGGTCGAACCACTTGATGGATTGTTCCCGATCGATAACTTCGTCATCGCCATGCCCCCAGCCAAGACGCAGCAGATAGTTGCACAACGCATCGGCGAGATAGCCCATGTCGCGATAGGCCTCGACGCCCAGGGCGCCGTGGCGCTTGGACAGTTTCGCGCCGTCCTGGCCGTGAATGAGCGGAATATGGGCAAAGGCGGGGACCGACCAGTCCATCGCCTTGAACAATTGCACCTGTCGAAACGCGTTGTTCAGATGGTCGTCTCCGCGAATGACATGAGTGATCCCCATATCGTTATCGTCGACGACAACGGAGTGCATATAGGTTGGCGTACCATCCGAGCGTAACAGGATAAAGTCATCAATCTGGCTGTTCTGAACCGTCACGCGACCTTGAACTAAGTCCTCGATCACGGTTTCGCCCTCAAGCGGGGTCTTCAGGCGAACGACCGGATCGATGCCTAGGGGTGCGTCACTAGGATCGCGGTCACGCCAGCGGCCGTCATATAGCGCGGTCCGTCCCTCTTTTCGAGCCTCGGTGCGCATTTCCTGGAGCTCTTCGGGTGAACAGTAGCAGCAGTAGGCGCGTCCTTGGGCGAGCAACTCCCGCGCGACTTCGGCATGCCGCTCGATACCTGCGTGTTGAAAGACCGGGGGTTCGTCGCCGGACAGGCCCAGCCACGCGAGACCGTCTAGGATCGCCAAAACGGCCTCCTTGGTCGACCGCGCGCGATCGGTATCCTCGATCCGCAACAAATATTTGCCGCCGGTGTGTCGGGCATACAGGTAATTGAAAAGGGCTGTTCGGGCGCCTCCGATATGGAGGAAGCCCGTTGGCGAGGGCGCGAAACGTGTTGTGACGGTCATGGAATGCATCTTATTCCCTGAAAGGTTGTATAAGGTAGCCGTTTCCCAAGGGGTGACGAATCGGCGCATGGGCTTTAGCATGCCCCTGTTTGGATGGCGACGAACTGGGCGGCATCTCGCTAAATTAAGCGGCATCCCGAACGCTATTTTCGTGTTGTGTGCTCGGTGGATCTTGGCGGGACAAGACCGTTGGGTCTTTTGGACGCCCGTGGGGTTCGGCAGCGGCATCTGCG
>JAPKDN010000518.1 GCA_028822575.1 Alphaproteobacteria bacterium
AAAGCCAATGCCGCAAATATGTCCGCATCCCCATCGTTCGATGGGGATGCGGAGTTTTATGGAGTCTTGGGCAAAACAAAGCCCCTAAACCACCCGCTCCAACTTTTGCAAGCTCCTGAGATACTCCGGTCGCGGCGTGTCGCCGTTCATGTTCTTCCAATTGGTGTATGACACCTCACCAACATAGATATCCCCGAAGGAATCCACTGACAGGCCGTGGGGCGACCAGAATTTACCAGCCTCCGGCCCCGGGCCATCCTCGCCGCCAAGCCGGGCGATCAGCTCTCCGGTATTGGAGACGATGGACAGTCTGGGGCCGATATTCTTGTACTGGCGGTTGACCGCCATTCCCGGCCCAAGCTCCCCAATGAAACAGACCGGGCATTTGCCGCGCGGCATATAAAGCCCACAGGGCCGGTGCAGATTATTCCATTGGGTCTCATATTTTCCATTGGTGTTGAAGACATGCACCCGGTGGTTCTCGCGGTCGGCCACATAGATCCAACCGTCATCATCAGCGACGATATTATGCACCAAATTGAACTGCCCCGGCCCGTTTCCCGGCTCACCGAACGTCTTCACCAGCTTGCCATCGGGGGAGTATTTGTGGACACAGGCGTTGCCGTACCCATCGGAAACGAAGATATGGTTATCGGGGCACAGCGCCGTGTGCGTGCACCGATGAAACGGCTCGTTGCTCATGAAGGGCGCGGGCTCACCAGGGACACCGATCTCCATCACAAGCTTACCCTCGGTCGTCAGCTTGCGAACCGTGTGGTCGCCGTCATCGGTGGCATAGAGCATGTCATCGGGTCCGACATGCAGGCCATGCGCCCGATGGAACATCCCCTCTCCCCAGGAGCGCAGGAAATTTCCAAAACGATCAAACACCAGCATTGGGTGCTCACCCCGGTTAAAGACATAAACCTGATCCTTGCTGTCGACCGCGACCGCCGCGACATCCATCAGCCGCCAGTCCTCGGGCAAACGCGCCCAATCTTCGATCACGCGATACTGATAATCTCCACTACCCAGAATGACGCTCATGCTTGCCTCCCGAGAGATTTCGCGGACGTCGAGCCGCGCTACGGGGAACTATTGCCCATCCGAAGTGACTTCGGAAGGGGTCGGTTTAGACTAGTCCCGATCGTACAGTACCTGAACCATGATCCCTTTTGTCGATTAGGTTCCGTTCACCGGACGCGAATGCTACTTTTTACACGTTTCACAATGGCATCAAGATCGGATTACCATGCCAGACGCTTCCCAAGAGTTCGGCGCCCGGTCGCGCGCCTTCACGGCCACCCCGCTCGCCAAGCCATTTGGCGTCGAAATCAAGGGGTTGGATTTACGCGAGCCCCTCGCTTCAGAAATCATCGGCGAACTCGAAAGAATGTTTCTCGCGCATCCGGTGCTAGTGTTCCGCGACCAACGGATAAGTCGAGCTGATCAGATCCGGTTTTCCGCGTATTTTGGTGAACTGGACGTCTCTGTAAACCAGCAGTATCACGGTGATGACTTCCCGCAGATCCATACGGTCTCGAACTTGGATGCCGCGGGTAGGCCTCTTCCAGTCTCCAAGCTCGCCAATCCGGGCAACTACTTCTGGCACACAGATGGTTCGTACCAATCCAACCCGCCAGCCTCTTCTCTGCTTTATGGAGTCACAATCCCGGAGGCGGGAGGGACAACCAGCTTCGCGAGCTTGTACGAGGCCCATGACAGTCTCGACGATGCGCATCGATCCCAGCTCTCGGCGCTTCGATTGGTACACAGCTGGGCCCAGTCCCGCCGCAATTCCGGCTCGCGGCCTCCGACCGCCGAGGAAATTGCAAAATCACCACCAGTGACCCACCCGCTGGTTCGAACCCATCCCGTGACCGGCCACAAAGCACTCTACCTAGGCATCCATGGCTCTCATATTGAGGACATGGACCGAGATGAGTCCTCGGCGCTCTTGGCGGATCTGGTGGAGCACGCGACCCAGGAGCACCGAGTCTACCACCACCACTGGCGGGTGGGAGATCTAGTGATGGCAGATAACCGATGCGTGCTGCACCGGGGCGCCCCTGATTTCGCTGGCGCGACCGAACCTAGAATTCTGCATCGCACCGTGATCAAGGGTGACAGACCGTTTTGACGCCATGACATCGAACCGGAACATCGATATGACCGAGTTAAAGCATGACTACGCCAAGCTGAGCGGCGCAACGCTGCATTACGCTACTGCTGGCGCGGGTGATCCCGTGGTGTTGCTGCACGGTTGGCCGCAAACCTGGTACATGTGGCGCAAGATCATCCCAATCCTCGCCGAGAAATATCTGGTGATCGCCCCCGATATGCGAGGACTGGGTGACTCATCCCGCCCCGCCGAGGGTTACGATAAAAAAACCGTCGCGGCGGATATTCGCGAGCTTGTGCACGGTTATCTTGGGCATGAGAAAGTCTTTCTTGTCGGTCATGATTGGGGCGGCCCCGTGGCCTACGCCCATGCCGTCGCCGAGCCTGACCGGGTTTGCAAACTGGTGCTCCTAGACGTTCCGATCCCCGGCGATGGAACCGATGTCTTCTCTCACGACCGCTGGCACCATGCCTTCCATTGGATCACCGACGTGCCGGAGGCCTTAACCCAGGGCCGCGAGCGCCTGTACCTGGAAGTTTTCTATCGCAACTGGGGTGCCCGTCCGGACGCGATCGAGGAAGAGGCGATCGTTGAATATGTCCGCGCCTATTCCCAACCCGGCGCCATGCGCGCTGGCTTCAACTACTACCGGGCCTCGCGCCAAGATGTCATCGATAATCAGGCAACCCTGACGTTGCAAGGTAAGCTCAAGATGCCGGTTCTCAGCCTCGCAGGCACCGGGGGGCGCGGTCGTGGCGCCTCAGTGGTCTTAGATTCCGCGCGCCGAATGGCCGAGGACGTGCGTGGTGGTGAAATCACCAATGCCGGTCACTGGCTGGCCGAGGAGCAAGCGGATGAGGTTTCACGTCAGATTCTGGACTTCCTAGGGTAGCCTTGATCAGCATGGACGCGGTGCCGGTCGTCGGCCCCGTCTTTCTGCTTTCCCGGGTGCGTAAGCTAAGCCAGAATGGGACCATCGCAACTGGAGGGACGTTTGAAATGGCTAAGCTCCGACATATCGCGCTGGCAACAGACGATCCCGAGAAAACCGCCGCTTTCTATCGTAAGGCCTTCGCCTTCAAGGAGGTTGGCCGGGTTGGTGACCCCGATAAGCCAGAGGAAGGCCTCGCTTGGGGAATCTATCTCAGCGACGGCACCCTCAACATGGCGGTGCTAAAGTTTAAGAATGTCGACCAGCTAGGCAAGGGCCTCGACTATGTCGGCATCCACCATTTCGGTGTGCTGTGTGAGGATTTGGACGGCACCATCGACACACT
>JAPKDN010000519.1 GCA_028822575.1 Alphaproteobacteria bacterium
GCAGGCGATGCCCTACAACCTTTGGCATTCGAAATTCTGGCGCACCCTGAGACCCATTCCAATGCGAATGTCCGCGTGGATTTGATCGCTGCATTGGCCCGCGCATCAGGTGCCCATGGCATGGTCGGTGGCCAGATGATTGATTTACAGGCGGAAACCGAAACTTTTAACATTGGCCAAATTACCCGCCTGCAGAGACTTAAAACTGGCGAATTGATCGCTTATGCCTGCGAAGCGGGCGCCATATTGGGACAAGCGCCAAATAAGGCTCATGAAGCCTTGCGCGGATATGCCCATGATCTGGGCCTCGCGTTTCAGATTGCAGATGATTTATTGGACGTCGAAGGAAGCGTCGAAGAAGTCGGCAAGGCCGTGAATAAGGACGGAGACGCCGGTAAAGCCACGTTTGTTTCGATTTTAGGGGTTGAACGAGCACGCTCCCAGGCGAATCGGCTTGCGGACCAAGCCATTGCACATTTAGCGCTTTTTGGGGATAAAGCGGACTTACTTTGCCAAGCGGCGAAATTTGTCGTCGAGCGGAAAAGCTAAAGCATAAGAAGACAGCGAGAGAACGCACGGAATTTGGGAGGACGCCTTGGAAGAGTCGAAGACGCCATTACTGGACGGTATAGAGTACCCGTCGGATTTGCGCGAGCTGCCAGAGAGCGAGATGCGCCAGTTGGCGGACGAGCTTCGTCACGCGACGGTGGACGCGGTCTCGAAGACCGGTGGTCACTTGGGCGCGGGACTGGGCGTGGTCGAGCTTACGGCGGCGATCCATTACGTTTTCAACACGCCGCGTGACATCTTGATCTGGGACGTAGGTCATCAGTGTTATCCACATAAGATCTTGACTGGACGGCGTGACCGCATTCACACGCTGCGCCAAGGCGGCGGACTATCAGGTTTCACCAAGCGCTCTGAGAGTGAGTACGACCCATTCGGCGCGGCGCATTCTTCGACTTCAATCTCGTCGGGATTGGGCTTCGCGGTCGCTCGCGACCTGAAGGGCGAGAAAGACCGCAATGTGATCGCTGTGATCGGCGACGGCTCGATGACGGCGGGCATGGCCTATGAGGCGATGAACAACGCGGGCGCCATGGACTCGAAGCTAATCGTGATCCTAAACGACAACGAGATGTCTATCGCCCCGCCAGTGGGCGCTCTGAACAATTACCTGACACGGCTGCTGTCCTCGAAGGGGTACCGCAAGCTCAGGGAATTGGGCAAAGACATCGCGGAGAAACTGCCGCATCCGATGGAAGTGGTGGCCAAGCGAGCGGAAGAATACGCGCGCGGCATGGTGACCGGCGGCACGCTGTTCGAGGAATTGGGTTTCTACTACATGGGCCCCATCGACGGCCACAACATGGAACATCTGATCCCAGTGCTGAAGAACTTGCGGGATTCGGACATCCCGGGTCCGGTGTTGCTGCATTGCGTCACCGTGAAGGGCAAAGGCTATGCTCCAGCGGAGACAAGTGCCGACAAATACCACGGCGTCTCCAAGTTCGATGTCATTACTGGAACTCAGCAGAAGGGCACTTCGAACGCACCCTCCTACACCAAAGTATTCGCGAACAGCCTGATCAAGGAAGCGGACAAGGACGACAAGATCATCGCCATTACGGCGGCAATGCCGGACGGCACGGGATTGGATCTGTTTGAGAAGGCGCATCCAGACCGCGCCTTCGATGTCGGCATCGCGGAGCAGCACGGCGTGACATTCTGCGCGGGCTTGGCGGCGGAAGGATTCAAGCCGTTTGCGGCGATCTATTCGACCTTCCTGCAGCGCGCCTATGACCAAGTGGTGCACGACGTGGCGATCCAGAAACTGCCAGTACGCTTCGCCATCGACCGGGCGGGCCTGGTGGGCGCGGATGGCCAAACCCATGCCGGGGCGTTCGATGTCACGTATCTCAGCTGCCTGCCAAACATGGTGGTGATGGCGGCAGGAGACGAAGCGGAACTAGTACATATGATCTCAACCGCCGTAGCCTATGACGAAGGCCCGATGGCGTTCCGATATCCGCGCGGCGAAGGCATTGGCGTTGAAATGCCGGAACAAGGCGAGCCTCTCACCATCGGTAAGGGCCGGGTACTCAGGGAAGGCTCCAAGGTCGCCCTCCTCTCATTCGGCGGGCGCCTACAGGAAACCTTGAAGGCGGCGGACGAGTTGGCTGCGCACGGTTATCCGGCGACGGTAGCCGACGCGCGCTTTGCAAAGCCGCTCGACACCAAACTGATCGAGCGTCTCGTTAAAGAACATGAAGTGGTGGTGATCGTCGAGGAAGCCTCAATCGGCGGCTTCGCGAGCCAGGTACTGGATCACCTTGCAAAGAACGATCTGATCAAAGATGGCCTGAAGATCCGCCCAATGCATCTGCCAGACCGCTTCCTGGACCAGGACGCCCCATTCGAGATGTATAACGACGCCAGGCTCAACGCTGCCCACATCGTCCAAACCGCACTCCTCGCCA
Organism: Alphaproteobacteria bacterium; assembly: GCA_028822575.1. The sequence goes on from JAPKDN010000519.1 coordinate 2,481, forward strand.
TCGGCGCCGATAAAACTGCCGCCGAAATCGCTGCTAGCGCGGCAGAATAACCCGCCTTTTGGACACACGATGTTTCATACCGTCGTCTGCGATCTACTAAATATCCGATACCCTCTCCTCCAAGGGGCGATGCAGGGAGGTGGTGGACCTGAATTGGTCGCCGCTGTCAGTGAAGCCGGTGGCCTCGGGGTGCTTCCCACCTTCGGTGGTACGGAAGACAAACTCTGGGAAGATATAAATGCCGTAAAGACGCGAACGGAAAAACCGTTTGGCGTGAACATAACCGCCATGGGTCGCGGCTTCACAGAATCGCGCGCAAAAATCATTATCGAAGCGAATGTTCCGGTCTGCACCACTGGTCGCGCCGATCCCGGCAAGAAAGCCGTGAAGATGCTGAAGGATGCGGGCGTAAAAGTGGTCTCCGTCATCCCAACTGTGGAACTTGCCAAGCGCATGGAGCATGAAGGTGCCGACGCCATTGTCGCCTCCGGCACCGAAGCAGGCGGCCATGTGGGTACCATTGCGACCATGCCGCTAGTGCCGATGGTCGTCGATGCAGTTAAAGTCCCGGTCATAGCAACCGGCGGTATTGGCGACGCGCGCGGTTTCCTCGCCGCCTTCGCACTTGGCGCGCAAGGGGTTCAGATCGGGACGCGCTTCATGGCCATGGCGGAAAGCGAGCTAAACGAATGGGGCCGCGATCAATTACTAAGAATGCGCGAGACCGACACGATCATCTCCCGCGCCATGACCGGCTCAACGGTCCGCTGCATGACGACGCCTGAGCTGCAGGCCTACGAAGAAGCCCGCCAATTGGGTTCGACGAAGAAAGAATTAGCGGAGCTCCGGAAAGCCGTGGTACGTGGCCGCAACACCGACAAGGACGACAAACGCCAATCCGCGATGGGCCAGATC
>JAPKDN010000520.1 GCA_028822575.1 Alphaproteobacteria bacterium
CCCGGTTATCAACGCGGTGTGTACGCTTAACGGAGACGCCCTGGACGTGGCCGCGGACGTTGACCGCCGCCGTGCCGAGGGACAGCCCGCCCGACCCCTCGAGGGCGTGCCGTTTCTTGTCAAGGACATCCTGCAAACCAAGGGTATCCGCACGACCTTTGGCTCTTTGTTGCTGGAGCATGACGTGCCGGACGAAGACACCATCACGGTGGAACGTCTGAAGGCCGCGGGAGGCGTATTGCTGGGTAAGACGAACACCCCAGAATTCGCCCATGACATCAACACCACCAACAAGGTCTTTGGCACCACCCGCAATCCGTGGGACGTGAATGTTACCGCCGGCGGGTCGAGCGGAGGCTCCGGCGCGGCGGTGGCCGCGGGCATGGCGCCCCTGGCGTTGGGAACCGATCTTGGCGGCTCGATCCGCATCCCATGCTCGTTCAACAATCTCACCGGGATAAGACCCAGCCCGGGCAGGGTGCCCTTCTATCCAACGGATTATGGCTGGGACACGTTAGTGGAGCATGTCCAGGGGCCAATGGTGCGCTCGGTTGGAGATATCGGTCTGGCGATGTCCGTGCTGGCGGGACCCGATGATCGCGACCCAAGTTCGTTGCCCGACGACGGTATGGATTTCCGCGCGGCGACGGCGGGCGAGGCACCTATGGTGGGGCGGCGTATCGCCTATGCCGGTGATCTTGGCGTGATACCGCTTGATCCCGAGGTGGATGGCCTGATCCGGGCGGCGCTTAGCCGTTTGGAAGGATTAGGCTGTGTGGTCGAGGACGCTTGTTTCGATGCCTCCGACATTCGCGATATCGTCTCGGGTACGCGGGCGTTTGGCATGGTCGCGCGCTATGCGGATCGCTTTGACGCGCATGGCGACCTGATGACTCAACAGCTCATCAATCAGATCACCCCATCCCTGGAGATGTCGGTGCGCGACGTTGTGCGCTCTGAGCGACTGCGGACCGGATACTGGCATCGGGTGCGTCGGTTCATGGAGGATTACGAATTTATCGTCGCTCCCATCGTCGGCGCGCCGCCGTTTCGCCTTGACGAGCCCCTACCAAGCACCGTCGGCGGCAAATCGGTCGAGCGGTTCCAAGACGTCTTCCTGTCGACCTATGTCTTCAGTGTAACCGGATTACCGATGGTGGCGGTTCCGTGCGGCCTCACCGGCGATGGCCGCCCCGTCGGAATGCAGATTGTTGGTCGCAGGCTGCGCGATGACAGCGTGCTCGAGGCGGCGGCGGCCTATCAGGCGGTCGCGGCGGAACTGTTCCGCCGGCCCGAGATAAATCTGGCGGCCATTAAACCCGTTAGCGACGCCATGCGGACTCCTGGTGTTTCGATCGATAAGAGATAAATGCATTTCTCCAATACAATATGGGCCGTTATTAAGGTAAAATATTAGAAAATTCCACCGTCTCGGCCTCGATCTGATAGTAGCCGTCGAGGCCGATAATATCCTCTATCTCCTGGCGTGCGCGGACCATGTTGGTCGGCGTGAGGCCCACAAAATCCCCTGTCTCGCGGAGTTCTTTTAACATGTCCCGCTGTGCGGCGAAGGCCGTGGCCAGGACAACCTGGGCGTCAATGCACATCGCGTAACCCATATCCATCAGCTCTTGGCGTGAGAACAGAGGCCGTCCGTCCCGGTTACCGCGGCTCTGAACATAAACCAACGGCACATCGCAGACCTGGGTCGCTCTCTCGGCTTCTTCCCTGGAGCGGGGAAACAGCAGGCCCATATCCGCGCCGGCCTCGGCGGCTCGATTGATACGTCCGGCGGCATCGTCGAGCCCCAGCTCCCGGCAGGTGTCCGAGCGGGCAATGATCAGGAAATCCTCATCGACCTCATCGCGGGCGCGGCAGGCATAGCGGATCTTAATGGCGAACTCCTCGGGCGTAATCGCATGGACCTGGTATTTGTGATAATGCGCGCGTTTGGGGTAAAGCTGGTCCTCGATATGAACGCCGGCGATTCCCGCCCGTGCGAATTCCCGAACCGTCCGCATGGTGTGCAATGGCTCTCCAAAACCCGCGCCGGCATCGGCTAGGACAGGGATCGAGACACTTGCCGCCGCTTCGCCGGCGATCGCGACTTGCTCGGTCATGGTGAGCAAGGGCTCGGTCGTTGCCCTCGATCCGCCGGAAACATAGCCGCCAACATAAGTAGCCTCAAACCCGGCTTGCTGAACCAGTCGCGCGGTGATCGGATCGTAAACCGAGGGGAGATGAAGAAAAGTGCCGGATTTTATCAGGGCGCGCAGGGCGGCGGTGGCGGACATGGCAAGGGCTCCGGCGGGTTACAGGCAGTTTTGGTTAGCTTGTGGGGATGGCGCGGGAGCGACAAGCGTTAACAAGTCGATCTGTCGAAGATATCGGTACACGGGTCACCCGGGACGCTATGGTGCGCCATATCTTGCCGTTCCGACAAAGATCTCTACCCTAGGGTAGAATGCCGGGGAGCCAAACCTATGATCCGTATCGCCTTCGATATCGGCGGAACCTTCACCGACTTCGTGCTGCATGACGACACGGGCGCGGGTGGCACGCAATTTCTGAAGGTGCCGAGCACGCCGCAAGACCCAGGCGTGGCGGTTCTGAAAGGGTTAGAAATTCTATTAGATCGCTCCGGCGTCGTCGCGGGCGATGTATCCGGCATCCTGCATGCCACCACCGTGGCCACGAACGCGGTGCTGGAGCGCAAGGGAGCGGCGACTGGTCTGATCACGACCGAGGGGTTCCGGGATGTTCTGATCATCGGCCGGCAAAAACGCTATGAGACCTATGATCTCTACATCAACAAACCCGAACCATTGGTCCAGCGGCGGCATATCGTCGAGGTAACGGAGCGCCTGGATTTCGATGGCTCTGTTGTCACTGAACTGGATAGCGCATCCGTCGACCGGGCAATTGACACCATGGTCGGCGCGGGCCGCGAGACCGTGGCCGTGGCACTGATGCACGCCTATGCTAATCCGGCCCACGAAGAAGCGATCCGCGCCCGCATCCAAGAGCGGGCGCTGGATATCTCGGTATCGATATCCTCCGAGATCTCACCTAAATTTAGAGAATATGAGCGTACCAGCACGACGGTCGCCAACGCTTATGTCAAACCGATCGTGGAACGCTACATCGCCAATCTGGAGGCCGCCTTGGCGGCGCGTGGCTTCGAAAACGAGCTGTTCGTCATGCAATCCAGTGGTGGCCTAGTTTCCACCGATATCGCTCGCGATTATCCCATCCGCATAATAGAGTCCGGTCCCGCCGCCGGGGTCTTGATGGGCGCCAGCGTGGGTTTGAGCGAAGGCATGGAGCACGTGATTACCTTTGACATGGGGGGTACCACCGCAAAACTCGGCGCGGTTGATGGCGGAACGCCGG
>JAPKDN010000521.1 GCA_028822575.1 Alphaproteobacteria bacterium
AGAATTGAGTTGGGAAAGCAGGGTCACTTGACGATTCCAATAAACTGCCACCGTTCCACCTGATACTAGGGCGTGACCTTACGCAAGGTACATGGCGGCTTGAAGATGGATCAGGCCAAGCGATTGAAGGAGCTTGAGAAGGAGAATGGCCGGCCCTGCATCCTGTGCGGATGGAGATGGAGTCGCAGGGGATGGCCCGGGGTGTATACGACCGTATCGCCGTTGACGGGCACGTTGGTGGTATGGAATACGCCCAGGCGCTTCTTTTTCGACAGCATTTGCGCCAACAGGCAGTAACCTATTTTCGCGGTGATGTTGATATCCTTGCGATGCCTGCGACGCCCTTCACCGCTCCACTAATTGACCCCATGGCGGACATCGGGTTCTCCTCTATATCGCATAAACCGGAATACTTTCGCTGGTCTATGGCTGGCGTGCCGACCCTTTCGTTTCCAAGCGGATTCGGCACTAGTGCCTTACCCACGGTACTCCAATTGGCCGGGCCGCGTTGGCCCGAGGCTAGATTGGTTATCGCTGGTAAGGCCTTTCAGGGCGCTACTGACTGGCACCGTCACGCGCCGCTGTGTGGTAAAAACGGGGAATGATTTGTTTCTTTCCTTCCTAGAAACGAATCAACACCCCGCGTGCATTTTCAGGGTCTTGGTTAGGGGGAACCCCTAGAGCAAATGGCGATCGCTGGTGAAATAGGTTAACGCGCCGTGAAGCTTTTTTTATTCTTTCACCTGCGACAAGAAGAACAATTCTACCCCACTTACGCAAGCGTTAGGAAAGGTTATTCGAATTCAATACCAACAGTATTTTTTCGATATAGATCAATCATATAAAATGTATTTTACAATAAACTCCTTCTGTGAACACCCGATTAATCCAATGAGGTATTCTCTTTTGACCATGGTAGCGTCACCGGGCATTTTGACACACACTCTGAAAGGGAAATAGGATGGTAGCTCAAACTAACGAACGGTCCACTAAAGGACGTGGGCGCTTATATGAAAGCGTATTAGACGCGGTGGGCGATACGCCGTGCATCCGGGTCAATAATCTTGCCCCAGAGGGCATCCGGCTTTATGTGAAAGCGGAGTTTTTTAACCCCGCGGGCTCTGTGAAGGATCGGTTGGCGGTATCGATAATCGAGGAAGCAGAACGGTCTGGCGAGTTGAAGCCAGGACAGACCGTCGTAGAGGCGACCAGTGGTAATACTGGCATCGGGCTGGCCATGGTCTGTGCGGCCAGAGGCTACCCACTGGTGGTGACGATGGCAGACAGTTTCTCGATTGAGCGCCGTAAACTGATGCGGATGATGGGGGCTAAGGTCGTTCTGACGCCGAGATCGCAAAAGGGCTTTGGCATGTATCAAAAAGCAGTGGAATTAGCCAAGGCGAACGACTGGTACCTCGCGCGTCAATTCGAAACCAAATATAATGCTAAAATTCACGAAAATACGACAGCCAGAGAAATCATGTCAGATTTCCGCGGTGATCGATTGGATTATTTTGTGACGGGTTATGGCACCGGCGGCACCGCCACTGGCGTTGCCAGGGTTTTGCGTAAGGAAAGACCGGACACCAAGATCATCCTTAGCGAACCGACAAACGCGGCCTTGATAGCGAGTGGGACGCCTCAGGAGAGAAAAGTCGACGGCGCTCCAGCGAGCAGCCATCCGGCCTTTGAGCCTCATCCTATTCAAGGCTGGACCCCAGACTTTATTCCTCTGGTTTTGCAGGAATTGCTGGACGCCGGTAACTATGACGCCCTCGCCCCGGTTTCGGGCTCCTCTGGTATCGAATGGGCGACCAAGCTTGCTCAGAAGGAGGGTATTCTTACCGGCGTTTCCGGCGGCTCAACTTTCGCCATTGCGATAGAAATCGCGGAGAAGGCGGAGCCTGGGACGGTCATTTGCTGCATGTTGCCTGATACCGGAGAACGTTACCTTTCGTCCCCACTTTTCGAGCCTATTGAAGAGGAGATGACCGAGGATGAGATCGCGCTGTCTCTCTCAACACCCGGCTTCCAAATGGATTGACCGAGGGCGTACAGGTGATCTTATTTGATCAAAAAATACTTTAGCCAAGAGCCCGGCGGCGCACTCGCATTCGCTCCATCATCGCCGTCTGGGCCTCGGTTGTTCCGTCGTGAAAGGTTCCGAACAGCCGATCCAGTGGCGTCAGACTGCCGCCGTAGTTACACTCAAAATGTTTATGGTGCAGGTAGTGGAAATGGCCTCCACCATCAATGTCGAGTTTGCCGCCTACCCGCAATTTTTCGAACCCACTGTGAGAAAGGGCAGGTAAGAACGCGGCGAGCTGGATTTGGAAAAGGGCGTTCACCGGATGTAGCGCCAGAGCCCATTGAACGACCACGGTGGAGAAATAGATGATGTGTTCCACCGGATGCATGGCCAAGCCCGACCAAGGACCGACCTCAACATTGCGGTGATGCAACGCGTGAAATCTCTTATAAAGGAATTTGGCGTGCAGCAGGCGGTGGCCAAAGTAAAAATGGAAGGAATGGATCAGCGGCCCGAGCAGCACGAGTGCCGCGAACCATCCCCAGAACAGCACTGGGTCGCCGGCTAACTCTATGAAGCCGAGATACCCGTTAGCGAAGGCCCAATAGGTTACAACCTCGTAGCCCGTAATGGTGGGCACCGCGATAATGAGCGTGCGAAACATGTTGTCTTGAACCTGGTTTTTGAATAGGAAACGCCGACTGTTTGTGGCGAAGGGTTCTGTCGTGAACCTCAGCATGTCGCTTTGGCGTTTCTGGATATAAAAATATACATGTAGGCCACCAAATAGGACCAGTATGAGTGCCATGTTCCGCGCGTGTATCAGGGCGATCCACCAAAACTCAAACGATTTCATGGCGCTAAGATCGGGCGTAAGATAAATCCAGGTCAACAAACTGACTGCTAACCAAAATGTGTTCTGCGGCCAGAGAAATCCAGGAAACCCGAGAAACCATTTTGTCAGGGCCTTGGGGTTCGGTGGCCAATGGTTGATGGGCGCTAGTGCGATGGGAGCCTCGGGGCGCCAATCGCCGCGGGCGTTGCGCTCGTTTGATGCGATGTCCGTCATCCCCGGGCCTCTCATGATGTTTCATAAGGAAATTAACCTGATCTTGGGTTGGGAAAAAGTCTAAACAGCAACAAATCTCGTTCCCAGTGTATCTTAACTAGGGAGTGCTGATCGAATAATGACCAAAATCACTTATCATGGGCCAAAAAATAACTGGATACCGTTTCGACACCTACTAAAAGTCAGGCCAAATTTTTTCGTGATCAGGTGAGACCTTCGGCGAGGAGAAATGAGCCGTACTCGACATCTGAATTGCCGACACGATGCGGTTTGATCGCTTT
>JAPKDN010000522.1 GCA_028822575.1 Alphaproteobacteria bacterium
CCAGGCTCTACCGCTTTGTCTTTCGACGGCAGATTGACCCAAATTTGGAAGCCATGCGCCGGGCCCCCTGAAATCAAGAAATTGGGACCCGGCAGCTCTGAATGAATGATGCCCGCTCCGGCAGTCATCCATTGCACGTCGCCGGGGCCAATCAATTGTGATTTACCTGTTGAGTCTTCGTGCAGTTTCTCGCCAGAGAGAATGTAGGATACGGTTTCGAAGCCCCGATGCGGATGGTCTGGTGCCCCGAGAGCTTCCCCTGGGGCGTAGTCCACAGGACCTACCTCATCTAGCATCAGAAAGGGGTCAAGTTGATCCAAGCCGGGTGTTGGGACCGGCCGGCGTACTAGGAACCCCTCGCCCTCACGCTGCTGATGGGCTGTGACGATGGTTTCGATATCGCGTGGAGACATGACCATTTGTTCTCAGTCTAGTGCTGCCAGCACCCGATCTACCATTTCACCGGCAAGACCGACATAGTTCGCCGGTTCGCACATGGAGGCCAGTTCGTCGTCGCTCACGTGCTTGGTAATTTCCGACATGCTGCGCAACACTTCTAGAAGCGTCGTATTCTTGGCTATGGCTGCCCGGCAGGCGTCGTAGACGATATCATGGGCGGTCTGTCGGCCTATGGCGGGGGCGAGGCCCATCATTACCGCTTCGGAGACAATTAGGCCGTGGGTTGCGTCCAGGTTCTGGCGCATCCGCGCGGTATCGACTTCGAGGCCTGGTAAGATGTCGACCGCATGTTTCAATGCGGCAGAGGCGGCGATGAAGGCGCGAGGGAGTGCGATAAGCTCGAACTTATAGGTACCGCTGGCACGTTCGTGATCCTGCACCATACCGCCCAGCATCATATGGGCGTCGGCCCGCACGGTCTCTGCGGCGACCATCATCATCTCCGTACCAACTGGGTTGCGCTTTTGTGGCATGGTGCTGCTGGAGCCGCGGCCCGGCAGGAACGGTTCGCAGACTTCAGCGACTTCTGTCTGCATCATCAATGCGATATCGCAACCAATCTTCGCGAGTGTGCCGGTCATTAGGCCGAGGAAGGTGACAGCTTCAGTCAGCGTGTCGCGCATGGTGTGCCAAGTGGCATCTGGCACGCCTAGGTTCAGCTCTTTCATTAATCCTTCTTGGATGGCAAAGCCGTGCTCAACCAAGGAGGCGAGGGTACCCGCTGCGCCGCCGAATTGTCCGACCAGGACGCGTGGGCGAATTTCTGTGAGACGTTTGCGGTGCCGTTCGATGCCGGAGAGCCAAACAGCGATCTTGAATCCAAACGTCACGGGGAGAGCGTGCTGCCGATGGCTACGCCCGGCGATCGGCGTGTCGCGGTAGGTCCGTGCGTGATCGGCGAGCGTCTTTGAAATGCTGGCCAGATCGTGCTCGATCACGTCGAAGGCGCGGCGAATTTGTAACACCAAACCCGTATCCATGATATCCTGGGTCGTGGTGCCGTAATGCGCCCATTCACCAAGCCCGTCCGGTACGGCGGCGACAATCTCCTCGACTACCGGCAGGATCGGCGCGCCGATGACGGCGGTGCGATTTTCGTATCGGACGAGATCGATGTTCGTCAGATGTGCGTGTTCGACGATGGCGTCGGCAGCCCTTTGTGGGATTAGACCGAGCCGCGCCTGCACAACCGCCAACGCGCGTTCAACTTCCAAATAGGCGGATATGGTACTGCTGTCGGAGAATATCTCCCGCATCTTATCGCTGCCGAGCAGGTCTTTGAACATAATGGATTCATGGGCGGTGGAAGGCATGCGGTAGCTCCAAGTTTGAGAAATGGGTTGGCAGAGTATTTCTGAACCACCGGCGACGGTCCATTCTATTGAGTAGGACTTCGGTCGAATTGAGTTTGTGTGAATAGGTTATGCCGGAGATTGGACGGGCTTAAGGCGATGTCGCGTGGCTGCCGGTTCTAGGACAATTTATTGGAAGTGTGAGCCCATTCTTCTATAGGTTCAGGATGACATTTCTTTATTAAATTGCCACACACAAAATCCTCATCCTGAGTTTGCCGAAGGACATTTGTGCTATTCTCTCCGTGTTTCTCCCAAAATGCGCTTGACCGTTATCGCATTAGATTTTAGCTCGCGGCCGTCTTCAAGCCGGCAGCAGCGCAAAGCGACTGGTCTACCAGTGGCTTTTTCCGTGATCTCGACGCGGATGCCATCTGGCTCATTTCGCCATTTTGTCCCCACTTGGCTAATGCCAGAATGGCGGGGCGGAGTTCCAAGGCTTTTGGTGTCAGACAATAGGCGTATCTGTGGGAATTCGGAATTGGACGTTTCGCCAATAGATCCGCTTTGACCATTTGCTTCAATCGTCGCGCCAGTAGATTACGCGAAATGCTGAGACTGGCTTGTAGCTCGTCGAAGCGTTGGGGCCCGCTCATCACATCCCGGATAAGCAGGATCGTCCACTGTTCGCCGACAACGGAAAGTGCCTGGGCAACCGGACAATTGTGACGCTGGTAACTACGTGTTGTCATGGTGGCATTATGGCATACGGGTTTTGAACTAATATAAATAGTTCATAATTTGAACTTAAGGAAATTACATTGAGTCAATCACTTTCGCCGCGCATGGAGCTGATGTTGCGCGCGCCCATTCCGGCGATGCTCTGGAAGCTCGCGGGGCCGAACGTGGTGGCGATCACCATGCTCACTTCTGTCACCTTTGCGGACGTCTGGTATGTCAGCCAGTTGGGAACGGCGGCTCTGGCGAGCCTAGCGCTGGTGTTTCCGTTTCAAACGCTGATGCAAATGATGTCTGCTGGGGCTATTGGCGGTGGCGTTACCTCCTCGGTCGCACGGGCGCTTGGCGGAGACGATGTCGATAAGGCTGCCAGTGTCATCTGGCACGCGGTTGTGATCGGTGTTTTGATGTCGTTTCTGTTTGTAATCGTTCTCGGAGTTTTTTCGCGCCCAGTATTCGCGTTGTTGGGCGGCACGGGAGGGGCGCTCGACGGCGCGGTCGCTTACGCGCAAATCGCTTTCGGAGCGGCCTTTGCAATCTGGATGCTATATATATTATCGGCTGCCTTGCGGGGGATGGGAGACACGGTGACACCCGCCCACGCCATCACAGTAAGCAGTATTGTGCAGATTTATTTGTCCGGCGCGTTGACGCTGGGGTGGGGCATCTTCCCGACCGTCGGTGTCGTTGGCCCGGCCATGGCGATGATCATATGCCAAGGAACGGCGGCGCTCTATTTGGGGTTTCACCTATTCCGAGGAAAAGCACGGGTCAGGCTTTGCCCACATCCCATTCAATGGTCGGTCATTAAGGATATTTTGCAGGTTGGTGGCATTGGGCTATTCAACAGTTTCTTCATGGCGATGACGGTGGTTTTTGTGAC
>JAPKDN010000523.1 GCA_028822575.1 Alphaproteobacteria bacterium
ACGTTCCGCGAGCCGCCGATCACGTCGTCGAAAAGCACGCGAGCGCCAAGATGCTCGCGCCACCAACCGAGCGTTTGGTCCAAATTACTCGCGAAAATATGGGCGTGATGCAGATCCATACCTTGCCTCCCTTCCCCCAGCGCCCGGTTTCTGGCAGACAGTCTCCATCCGCCACCCATAGATCGTTAACCGCCATGAGCGACGTCGAAACCACCGAGCCCACTGCCCCGAACGATTTCATTCGCGAGAGGATCCGCGCCGATCTCGCCAATGAAACCAATAGCGGCGTCATCACCCGCTTCCCACCGGAGCCGAACGGATATCTGCATATTGGGCACGCGCTGTCGATATGTCTGAATTTCGGAGTCGCGGGCGAATTTGGAGGCCATTGCAACCTACGCTTCGATGATACCAACCCGGCCAAGGAAGAGTTGGAATTCATCGAGGCGATTCAGCGCGACGTCGCATGGCTTGGCTTTTCCTGGCTGGGGGAGCCGCGATATGCTTCCGATAATTTTCAACAGCTTTTCGACTGGGCGGAATATCTCATTAGCCAGGGCAAAGCCTATGTCGACGACCTGTCAGCCAAGGAGATCCGCGAATATCGCGGTACCCTGACCGAACCGGGCAAACCGAGCCCCTATCGCGACCGACCGATCGAGGAGAGCATGGATCTTTTCCGGCGCATGAAAGCTGGCGAATTTTCCGACGGCGCGAAGGTCGTGCGCGCCAAGATCGACATGGCGTCGGGTAATATCAATCTGCGTGATCCGATCATCTATCGCATTCTGCGGGCGACCCACCCGCGCACTGGTGATGACTGGTGCATCTATCCCACCTATGACTTCGCGCATGGTCAGTGCGACGCAATCGAGGGCGTGACGCATTCGCTCTGCACCCTGGAATTCGCCGACCACCGCCCGCTCTATGACTGGATGATCGAGCAATTGCCCGTGCCGACGGTGCCACGGCAATACGAGTTTGCCAAGCTGTCAATCTCCCACACCGTGCTCTCTAAGCGCCGGATGGCGCGGCTGGTGAGCGAGGGACATGTTCGCGGTTGGGATGATCCGCGGATGGCCACACTATCTGGCATGCGGCGACGTGGTATCCCGCCCGCAGCATTGCGCGATTTCATCGCCCGCCTTTCGGTCTCCAAGAACGAGGGTGAGGTCGAGATGGCGATGTTCGAGCATGCCGTGCGCGAATGCTTGAACCAGACAGCCGAGCGCCGGATGGCCGTACTGCGCCCCTTAAAGGTAGTGATCACCAACTTCCCCGAGGGGGAGATAGAGATGCTGGCGGCGATCAACAACCCGAATGATCCCAACTCCGGCAGTCGCCAAGTACCGTTTACCCGAGAACTATGGGTGGAGCGCGACGACTTCATGGAAGACCCGCCGCGGAAATTCTTCCGTCTCGGCCCGGGGCGCGAAGTCCGGCTGCGCTATGCTTTCTTCATCACCTGCAACAACGTGATCAAGGACGTGGCCGGCGAGGTTGTTGAGTTGCACTGTACGTACGATCCCGAAACCCGAGGCGGCGACGCGCCGGATGGGCGCAAGGTCAAGGGTACGATCCATTGGGTCTCAGCAGGGCACGCATTGAACGCCGAAGTCCGGCTCTACTCGCCCCTCTACACCCGCGCCGACCCGGGAGCCGACGGTGATTTCGTCGACGACATCAACCCCGAATCGCTCGAAATCCTGAGTGATTGCAAGCTGGAGCCGAGCCTGGCGAACATTCCCACGGGTGTTTCGGTTCAATTCGAACGCACCGGCTATTTCGTCGCCGACCCGGACGGCACGCCAGATGCCCCGGCCTATAACCGTACCGTGGCGCTGCGGGACAGTTGGGCGAAGGCGAAGGTTAAGAACTGAGGCCTGGCGCGACGAGATAGCAACGGGTCAAACGGCCCAAAGCGTTTCTTGACGTCCCGTCTACTCCGCCGGATGGAGCGAGCGATCGACCGGCAAGGCCTGGTCGCCAAGCATATCCGACAGCACCACCTCGCGCGCCTCCGCGACATCGAGGCCGTTCTGTTCGATCAACCCCTCGGACGCGGCGACAATGGCGTCGGCGTCGCCCATGAGTTTGAGCTGTTTGAACATATCCGGGCGCGCCAGCCCCATGCTTTCGCCAATCAATTCCATGTAATTGGCGACATCGAAGGGCCAGGCGTCCTGGTGGCCCGAGAACTCCCGATGATCGGAGTGATAGACCCCGACTAAGGTATCTACCTCCGCCGCTTCCGCGGCCGCCAATCCCTTGGCGATCGAGTTCTTGTGATAGTCCTTCAGCGGCAGCAGCGCGGTGCTGGTGTAGCCGATGCTTGCGTGGCCCATTTCAACCACTTCCAGGCCCGGGATCGCGGATAGAAGTGTCCGCACCCCCTCCATCACGCCAAGCGCGCCGGCATATTCATAGACCGCGACCCGCTTGTTCACCCGGTTGGTCAGGAACGGTCTTAGAAGATCGATGTGCTTCGCAAGGAAAACCGGGAACATGATCATGTCGATGCCAGTCCCAGTGGCCTCCTTGTAGCTCGGGATCATCATCTCGCCAAACTGGATTTGACAGGTCGGGCACCAGGACAGGATCTGACTGGTCTTGGCTTTGGCGAATTTATCCATGGTGCTGAAGGCCTGGCGCGCCGCGTTTGGCATGTCGCCGGGGCGGGTCTGCAGGATGCCGCAGCAACTGCCGGGCCCCCCGTGCACTTCGTAGGTGAGGTCGAGTTTTTCCAGTACGTCGAGGCACAGCAGGCCGATATGTGGCGTCTTCAGCATGTTGCAGCCGGTATAGAACACCACATCCGCCGGTTCCGCCCGCTCGGGATGCGAGTGCGGGCTCAAACGGTCCAATATTTTCGGCGGCATCGACAGACGCGAAAGTACGCGGACACCTCGGCTCATCTTCTGGAATGCCGCCTTTCCCGCAGCCTTGCGATCGGCGTCGACATTGCGGGTGGTCATCGCGCGGCGCGCCATGTTCAGCATGAAGCGGGGATTGATGCCATGCTCGCACACCGTCAGACAGAACCCACTGCCACAACACGTCCTGGCCCATTCCTCGGAGTTCTGGGGGCCGGCGCCGTCACGCAAAACATCCAAGACACCGGCGGCCAAGGCTTGCGGATTGGAGGCATCGAGGCCTGCGACCCCCGGGGTCGGACAAACCGCTACACAGGCCCCGCATGCAGTGCAGGCGTCGATGACCTCGTCCACGCGCGCGTCCAGGGAATCCAGGAACTTCTCGGCTAAGCCCGCCATTCCATATCCTCCAATCAGACATTGACGTGCACAGTATATCAACCTGTGCCAGGCATGTCCGCTCAAGCAACGGCATTAATCCCGACCGACCGTCATAG
>JAPKDN010000524.1 GCA_028822575.1 Alphaproteobacteria bacterium
ACAAACCACTAAATATGGGAATCCCTCGCGAGTCATCCTCAGCGCAAATTGGTATTAGTCGTTCCAGTTTGGAGTTAAGCCAGAAGAATACCGAGCAAACTGGTCTGGAGGGAGCGGTTTTTGGTCCGTTGGCGACGTTTCATTCGATTGAGGTGACCCATCTAGACTGATGGGTATTCGTCGATGACGGGATGGACAGTTTGGGGTTGTTGGGCGCCATCGTGATATTTTTTTGCCAGTGGCAAGCAGGGGAGCGTGGTCTGACTGGCCAATTTCGACCCACCGGCGGATTTTCGCGTGATGGGTGTGAGAGAGGCGGGTTCGACGCTCGTTGTCTGGGACGTGAGTGCGGAGATGAGCATCGAATTCGGTCACCCCTACATCCATCCACGAGCCCACATAGGGCGGGTCGACTAGGGTGTCGCTATACAGACCGACATAGCTTTGCGGCGGCACCAGCGGGGGATTCGGGTGGTGGAAGTTGAGATACCAGAAACCCGGCTTGGTCGGATCGCGGCGCTTGACCACCCAGGCCATGCAGTGGGCGCGTGGCATTGATGGTCGCGAAAGGGCGGGTATTTGGTCGGTCCGATCATGAGGGCCGCCCGTCATCCTCGACCTCGACTGGCGGGTCCACCATGTAAACCGTTCCGTCCTCTATTTTGTGTGCGTAACGGCGCAGCGCCGGTAGGGCCCAGCCTTTTCCACAGACGCCATCCGACATCTGGAACGTCGCCATATGGTGGGGACAGCGCAGCCATCCATCCACGATCCGGCCCTTGCCCAGCCGCGCCGCGGCGTGCGGGCACGCGCCTTGGTAGACGATGATATCGCCGGCGCTTCGAACCAGGATGAACACGACATTTCCGACCGCGACTTCAAGCGGCGTGTCGACCAAGACGTCATCGGCGACCGCGACCGGGCGCCAGGATTGTTCGGTATCAACCATCAGGTGACTCTCCCGGCAATATCATCGAGGATAGCGGCGGTTGGCGCCAGAATTTTGGGCGCCAAGGTTTTGAGCGCCGGATAACCGACGCTGGCTTGGAGTGCGTAACGAATGAGTATCAAACCCATCACCGATCTTCTCGATGAACCGCTGAAGGTCGTCAATATCGGCCTTGAGACATTCGCCGAGGAATTGGCGGCCGAGGGTGCCGAGGTGGTGCATGTGGACTGGGCGCCGCCCGCCGGTGGTGATCCGGCCCTGGCAACGCTTCTGTCGAAGCTCGGCGCATGAGCGGGGTCGTGCAGCGCGTCGACGACGCGAACCGCGAGGCGATGGAGAAGATGCTCTCCGGCGACCCGGTGTTGATCGATGTTATTCCCGCCGCCGAGGCCATTCCAACCTTAAAGGATCGCATGATTCTACACGCGGGTCCGCCGGTGACGTGGGAGCGGATGTGCGGCCCCATGCGCGGCGCCGTGGCCGGGATCGCGGTCTTCGAGGGATGGGCGGCGGATCTCGCCGAGGCAACGGATATGGCGGCCAGCGGGGCCTTTGACTTTCAGCCCAATCACCATTTTGACGCGGTCGGTCCGATGACCGGCATGACCACGATCGGCCAGCCGGTGATGGTGGTCGAGAACCGGCGTTTTGGTAACCGCGCCTATTGCACGATCAACGAAGGTCTCGGCAAGGTCATGCGCTTTGGCGGCAATGACGACGAAGTGCTGGATCGTCTGCGTTGGCTGCGTGACGGCTTCGGACCGGCCATGGGACGCGCCCTGCGGTCCGGTGACGGGGTGCCCTTGAAGGCCCTTGTCGCCAGGGGCCTGACCATGGGTGACGAGATGCACCAGCGGAATGTCGGCTGCACCGGGTTGATGTTGCGCGCGTTGTCGCCGGCACTGGCCGCGACCGCGACCGACATGGCCGAGCTTTCCCGGACACTGGCCTTTATCGGCGGTAATGATCAGTTCTTTCTCAACATCGCCATGGTCATGGGCAAGGCGATCATGGATCCGGTGCGCGGCATTGAAGGCTCTAGCATCGTGACCGCGATGAGCCGCAACGGCACCGATTTCGGCATCCGCGTGAGCGGCACCGGCGATACCTGGTTCACCGCGCCGGTGGAGATGCCGGAAGGTCTTTATTTCCCGGGTTTCACCGAAGCGGACGCCAATCCGGATATGGGAGATTCGACCATCGTCGAGACCATTGGGTTGGGTGGCTTCGCGATGGGAGCCGCGCCGGCGGTCGCCGGTTTTGTCGGCGCCGGTAGTGCGTCGGAGGCCGCGAACTTTACCCGCGCCATGGCCGAAATCACCCTTGGCGAGAACCCGGAATGGACCATCCCGGCGCTCGATTACCTCGGTGTGCCCACGGGGATCGATATACGTTTAGTCGTCGAAACCGGCCTCGCGCCGACAATCAACACTGGTATCGCCCATCGAGAGCCGGGGATCGGCCAGGTCGGCGCCGGCGTGGTCAAGGCGCCGATGGCTTGTTTCGAGCAAGCCTTGCACGCCTTCGCCGATAGCCTGGGGGTGTCATGAGCTCCGTGATCATCAACGAAGCGCGTGACGGCCTGTATATCGACTCCGTCGCGTTGATGCGGTTCTCCAGAACCATCGCCGCCCTGGAGGGCGTCGAAGAGGCGGCTCTGATGATGGGGACGCCCGCGAACCGACAGATCATGGCTGGCGCGCGGTTGTTGGATACGAAGGGGGAAGGCGCGGGCGGCGGCGATCTTATCATCGCGATCCGAGCCGTCGACCACGCATTCGCCGAACAAGCGCTCGTGGAAGCCCAGGCGCTTCTGGATCAACCGCGGTCGACCGGTGGTGATGGCGCGGCGTGGCGGCCTCGGACATCCCGAGCGGCGATCAAGGCGTTGCCGGGCGCCAATCTGGCGCTGATCTCGGTCCCCGGCGACTTCGCGATCGCCGAGGCGCGCAAGGCAATCCAGCGCGGGCTGCACGCCATGATCTTCAGCGACAATGTTCCCTTGGGCGAGGAAGCCGCCCTAAAGCGCGAGGCGCTGGAGCTGGGGCGGTTGGTGATGGGGCCGGATTGCGGCACCGCGATCATCGGCGGTACCCCGCTTGCCTTCGCCAATCGGGTGCCGCGTGGCGGGGTCGGGATCATCGGCGCCTCGGGAACCGGGACCCAGGAGATTTCCTGTCTGGTGGCGGCACATGGCGGCGGGATCTCCCACGCGATTGGTGTGGGCGGCCGGGACCTGAGTATCGAGGTGGGCGGCATTTCGACGTTGATGGCGCTGGACGCCCTTGGCGACGATCCGGCGACCAAGCAAGTGATCCTGATTTCCAAACCACCGCCCCACGCGGTGATGGCGCGGGTGCTTGAGCGGGCAGCCAGTATCGGCAAGCCGGTAATCATTTGCTTCATCGGCGCCGCCGACC
>JAPKDN010000525.1 GCA_028822575.1 Alphaproteobacteria bacterium
ACCGAGTCGGTTAGAAATCCCAGAAGCTGTTTATCATTCGCATCGGTCAACACGCCATTGGTGTCGGGACGAAACCCACCCGACTTCACGAGTGCCAGATGAACCGGCGTCGCCGGGTCACCAACTGGTAAAAATTACGTGCCACCGGCGGATAAATCGCCCGGGGCATCCAATGATTGAAGATACGAGACGGCTTCGCCATCAACCAAGCCATTAAAACTTTCGCCCGCGGGAGAGAGCGTCTCGGAACGAGCCCGTTCCGAGCGAAAGCCATTAGTTTGCGAATTCGCCATGTTGTTCGCCGTCGATCGAAAAAAACCGTAATTCACAGAAATAACCTTAACGCGGAACTCAAACCAGGAATAATTCCTACCATCGCGGTTTTCCAGTTCGACCTATTGTCGCCTTAATCAAATAGGGTTATGTCCGAGGCGTTGTTCAAGGACCAGAGGATAGTCCTCCTCTCTATCGTCGAAGTTGGTGTTAGTTATCCCACAAATTATCGACAAACCCGACAACCGCTTCCAATGCTCCATGATCATAAAGATCCGAATGCCGGCCCTCATCGAACAGTACGAACTGTTTCGGTTCATTGGCGGCTTCATGCAACGTCTTGCCGTGTTGGATATTGATCACCCCATCCCGTGCTCCATGGAGAATCAGCATTGGCGCGTGGATCTGGTCGACACGGGCAAGCGAGTCGAAGCGATCCTTGATGAGAAATCGCACCGGAACGAACCGATAACGAGAGGCGGCGATTTCGACGATGGAGGTAAAGGGCGCCTCAAGAATAATCGCGCCGGGCGGCTCCTCGTCGCTCATTCCGGCGGCCAGGGCCACCGCCACACCACTACCGAGGGATTCGCCATAGAGAATGATGTCCTTGGCCCTCACCCCTTGCGCCGCCAGGAATTTAAGCGCTGCGCGACCGTCATCGATCAATCCGTCCTCGCTAGGGAATCCGGGGTTGCCGCCATAACCGCGATGCCCCACCAGAAGCACGCCGTAGCCATGATCCATCAACGGTCGAGCCTTGAACCCGCGCCCACTAATGGTGCCGGCATTGCCTTGAAAATAGACGATAGTCGGCCGTCTAGGCATGGCCGCGCGGTACCAGGACCTTAGCGTCAGTCCATCGTCGGAAATCAAATCCGCGTCGTTCATATCCGGCACACCAACCGCCTCGCGGTCCAGCAGCGTGGTTCCCGGAACAAACAGAATGCGTCTTTGAAACAGATAAAGGCTCGCCACCACAAGACCGTAGATCAGCACCGCAGAGAAAACAATTTTAAGCAATACCAAGTCTGACTCCCAGATCTCTCGTCTTTCCGGAACATGTAACATATATTCCAAGTTCCTCATGGTTTTCGGATAGGAGACTGGCCCTGTCGCGCAGGATTATTCTTTCCGCGATCGTCATTGGCGTCGCCTTGTTTGCGTTTAGCTGGTCGGCACCGACATCGGCGGCGCGTGTCCAATGGTTCGTGGAGATTCTGCAAGACCCCATAACCAAGAAACCCAAGGTCGAGGCGCGTGTTCTGACCCGACGTGGCTTTCGCGTCTATCTGCTGCGCCAACGAGACAACAGTATCTGGGCCGCGTTTCGGCTCCCAAGATCGGTTCGCAAACAGTTAACCAAGAAGCGGTTGCCGATATACTGGGTGGATGATTTCGATCCAATCGACCTGGAGCGGCTCAAGGAGTTGGAGGTTGGTTTTAAACCGACGCTGTACAAACTCGAAGGCAAGCAAATTGATTTCATCGTTTGGGGCGCGGCGGTTCCGGGCTTCATTCCTCCAGTTCTCCGGCAGATGATGCTAGGCGAAAAACTCTATGTGAAATATTGGACTCAGCTTGGCAACGAGGAGTTGGCGGAAATTCCTTTGACCCGCGCGAACGAGGCTATCGCCCAGTTTCTTAAAGTTCGCCCGCTTAATAAGCTTCGCGATACGGTTCAAGGCGACGCGACATCCTTCGAGACGATCGCCAAAAGATATTCCGAAATTTGCGAAGATCTGCGCTTTGGAGTCAATGACCACGATTTTACCGAATGTCGTGATCAGTATGTTCAATGTAGCGAAGCACCCGAGATGAATACTGTCTCTCTCAAGGTGTGCCTCGACTATTTCCCAAATCGCGACAAAAAAACCGCCGGAAAACCGGCGAAGAAAAAGCGTAAATAGTAAAATAGATGATCCGTCTCTGGCTAAACCGCGATGTTGATCAATAGAGCCTCCGCATTCAAGGTATCATTGTCTCGCCCGGTCTCGCCAACGCCAGCCACGACTGGATCGCCGCCGGGGGCGAGGTCTCCGTGGTGGGATTAAGGCCGCGAGCGCCCGACTCCTCGACCGTTCCTGCCTCGTCTTCCCCTTCGCCGGTAAACTCCGCAGTGCGTTGGGACTGCATTTCCGCCTGAGCCTGCTGGATGCCCGCCTGGGCCTGCGCCGCGATGGCCCGGTCCTGACCGGATGGATCAGACGGCGCCAAGGCGGCGCTACGGATCGTTAGCAATTTTTGAATGGTCGCTGCCGGATCACCGTCCACTGGCGCGGCATCGATGGAGACCTCTCCCGCGACGGCGTAACGCTGGCCATCGGGACCGCGCTCGAATGTAAAGCTCGGGGCGCCGGCGAAGGCACCACCGGCCGCCGCGTGCGCCGCCTCATGGCGCCGCACTTAGGTATTCGCCCGCCTCAGGTCAGAGACCACTTCTTCCTCTTCATCGGTTAGCCCATCCGGATCCACCGCTTCTTCTTCTCCGGTGGGGGGCCGTCCGACCAGTCGCGTCTCTTACCGTCTTGTCTCGTCGGGTCTGGCCTCCATCCTCAGGGCCGCTTTCTGAGCGATAAGCGATGTGCTCAGATCCAGAAGAGCGCCGTTATCTCCAGCGAGACGGACGCCATTCTGGCCGTCGAAGGCCGTATCGCGCACGGCGAAGGTCAAAGATTGGGGTGAGGCATTTGGGTTTGCATTGGTATTGGAATCCTGGCCAACGGACGCGGCGGCGAGACCGGACGTATCCCGGATCGATGGCGCACGCGCGCCCGGTCCCGCGCCAATGGCTAGGGTTGGAAACGCACCGTTCGCCGGGACGATACCAGAGACCGTTGCTACTCCGATCCCATTCCTTAGCCATTCAAGCATTCGGATAGCGAGCCAGATTTACCCTTAGTCACAGATTATTAACCTTGTTGGCGCGGGTCAACCAATCCGCTCGTAAGGAGAAACCCTAATTGCGCCCCGGAATTCTAGCGTAACGCATCCATATTTAATTCCTCCGACACGCCAAGCCATTGAACATAATCGGTATGATCCACGATATGGTCACCGGAACAGGCATGTACAAAAATCGTCAGGTCTCCC
>JAPKDN010000526.1 GCA_028822575.1 Alphaproteobacteria bacterium
ACATCAACGTCCTGGATATCTTTGAAACTGATGTGATCTTCTGCGGCGCCTAGTGGGGCGAGGTCGAGTATGAATTGCACGAAGACGCCAAGAACAAACTCAAGGAGCAGCAGGTCGACCTGCGCCGAAACAAATCTTCCGACGGCGAGGAAGAGCCGGCGCCGGCGAAACCCAACAACCTCGACGGTTTGCGGCGCAATTTGAGAGATTGGCCTTCGTAGTCGCTCACAAGGGAGCGTTCGTCGACACTGTTGTGAGCCACGATAGTCAAATTTCCGCTAAGTCCACCAGTCACGACGCCAGAAAGACGATGGAGACGCAAGAGCCGCAAAGGCTGGGCAAGGCGGTGATCTCCGCCGGAGCGTCACGCATCGAGGCCAACATCTTGGCCAGCTACAACCCCATGCCCATCCCTAAATTGGTGGCTAGAAGTGAGCTCTTGGTGCGCCTGCTGAGCTTGCATGCTTTTTCGCGAGCCTCAAGCGCGAAACCGATCCCGTCGTCGGACACCGAGAGGGTTATCCCGCCATTGCTATTCCGCCGCATGGCGATTTCAGCAACCGGCGCTTCACTGTATTTAGAGGCGTTATCGATTCAGTTGGTCAAGACCTTGTATAACGCCCGGCTGTCGGCCTGGAGCGCGACCCGGTCGTCGTCATCTTCGAGTGTCAACTCCAAACGCATCTCTTGCTTGGTGAGCGTGGCTTCCAACATCGGACGGGTAGGTAAGGTGAGACCCGCAGGCTGGACGTTTTCCTCGAGCATGGTCCATTTCCAAATTCCATATTCTCAAATTCAGCAATTATTTGATCACCCCTTGCGGTTGCATGCGGCTGTCGTGAATGAAGCTCGTATAGGAGTGGCAGCGCTTTATCGCCATTGCCGTGTTGGCCGTCCCATAAAACCTAGGCGAACGCCCATGGCGTTCAACGGCGTGCGCAAATCATGACCTAAGCTCGCCAGGCAACAATTTTTAACCTCACTGGCCTTAACCAACGCCACGTTCTTGGCGGTAAGCTCCTTCGCCAAGCTCTTAGCGCGTTCGACTGTCGGCCGCAAACGACGGAAAATTGGCCAAGCTATGGCGTTGCACAGAAATAAGCGGCAGCGGACGTGAGAACGATTGTGCTCGTCGTCGCACGCTCCATGATCGGCGCCATTTTGGTCACGGGTATTGATACCTGCGCGGCGCGCGCCTCGGACATCACTGATCTTCTAGCGCCCATCTAACCTGTCCTACGGGCGAGTGTGACAGGCCACGCAATCCGGTCTCATAGTCAGCACACGGTCGTAACGCACGACTTTCAGGCCGCCAATGTTCTCGACCTGCAAGAACTCATTATCCGGGTTGACAATTGGATAGTAGAGCGGGGTTTGCTCGAAATCGGCCAACACCCAGGGCAATCGATTTGGGAATAGCGCCCGAACGTAAAGGCTGATGCCAAGGTTTGAGTATAAATCTCTAAACGCGCCGCCGAACTCCGTCGATAGGGTTATCGGAAACCGTAACCTGTCATTATGCGCCATGAAACCAGCTAAACATTTGACACCACAGTTGCGATCCCGAGAAACGGTTTCTTTTGATTAATAAAGGTGAAGCGCACTGATCTATTGATCAAAGAATTTAGCGGTGGCATACGCGGTCTGCTTGCGCGACACATCCACGTAATGCCGGACACCCAATACAAACCCCGCCATTATCAGAACGATGAGCAGGCAGATAGGCACATGCGGATAGCGAAGACCCGATCGGCAAGGATTTTGGCATGGTTAACCAACAATAGCTCCAGAGCGGGCAAGCCACTTATAATTATACGGTTGGCTCGACCGACACTCGGGAAAGCGCTCACCAATTCGGCGTGGATTTCGACAGTGTCAACTATACCAGGAGGGCTAGCCGATATATTAAGTACCCGACCGCGCGAAATCCTCGCTTCTCTTCTGGCAAGGCCTCGACTAGTGTCCCGAACACTGTAAATCGCTGGTCGGGAGGCCGCATGATCTCCATCAACGCCGCTTTCGATGGTGGCAACATAGAGGTAGAAAAGGCCGAAGAGGCCAGCGATATCCAACTGACCATCCGCAAGGACAGTCGTGCGGAATTTTTTCAATGGTTCTCGTTCCGGCTGACCGGTGCGCGAGGCCAGGGTAGCGTGATCAAGATCATGAACGCTGGCCAGTCCAGTTACACCCGGGGTTGGGAGGGATACCAGGCGGTGGCCTCAAGTGACCGGGTCACCTGGCGCCGGGTACCGACCACCTATGAGAATGGCGTGCTGACAATTCGCGATACCCCTGATAGTGACGCGGTCCACTATGCCTATTTCGCCCCCTACTCGATGGAGCGTCACGCCGATCTGGTGGCCCGTTGTCAGGCCGCTGAGGACGTCACCCTGGCGGTGCCGGGTGTCACCGCCGAGGGGCGGCCAATCGATGTGTTGCGTTTTGGTGAGCCCGCTGACGGCAAGCCGTCGCTTTGGGTGATTGCGCGACAACATCCGGGCGAGACCATGGCCGAGTGGTTCATGGAAGGGTTTCTGGACCGCCTGCTCGATCGCGAGGATGGCGCTGCGGCGGCGCTGCGCCGGCACGCGGTGGTTCACGCGGTCCCCAACATGAACCCCGATGGCAGCGCGCTCGGCAATCTGAGGGTCAACGCCGTCGGCACGAACCTGAACCGGGAGTGGGAGAACCCCAGCCTGGAAAAAAGTCCTGAGGTCTTTCACGTCCGCCGGATGATGCAAGACAGTGGCATTGACCTCTGCCTCGACGTGCATGGCGACGAGGGCCTACCTTACAACTTCATTGCCGCTTTCGAGGGCATCGCTGAGGCCACGCCCGCACATTTGGCGACGATGAACAAATTTCGCGACACCCTGGCTTGGCTTAACCCGGACTTCCAGACCGAACATGGCTATCCCAAGGTCATGACCGGGAAGGGCATGAAAACTACCAGCACCGGTTATCTCGCGGCTTATCAGGGTGTGGTGTCGATGACCCTGGAGATGCCGTTCAAGGACACCGCCAACGCACCGAACCCATCCGTTGGGTGGTCCCCGGACCGCGCCAAGGCGTTGGGCCGTTCGACGGTCGAGACGTTGCTGGCGGTGGTTGGGGACTTTCCGTTGAAGTGAGCGACAGAATCAGTCTGTCACTTCGCAAACCCACCCACTGTTGGTCTGGGTTTGATCCGGGACGGAAGCCTGACAATGTCCAGCGTGGCGCTGCGGTGAGGTGTTAATCACCGCAGCTTGATTAACCTTCATTGGTAACGACGAAACATATTCAGCTTCGGCCTTGGCACGCGCCAGGGCCACAACCTCTCTCGCCCCCTTTAAACCAACCATCGTGG
>JAPKDN010000527.1 GCA_028822575.1 Alphaproteobacteria bacterium
CCCCTTCCAGCACGGCGAAGTCTACGTGACCGATGACGGTGCGGAGACCGACCTTGATCTAGGCCATTACGAGCGGTTCACCGGGGTCCCGGCGCGCCGCAGTGATAGCGTGAGTACCGGCCAACTTTACATGGATGTGCTGACCAAGGAGCGTCGCGGCGAATATCTGGGCGCGACGATCCAAGTCATTCCGCACGTTACCGATGCCATCAAGGCTTTTGTGCGCAATGATCTTGATGACGAAGATTTTGTGCTGTGCGAGATCGGTGGCACGGTGGGTGATATCGAAAGTCTTCCGTTCCTCGAGGCGATCCGGCAGTTGGGAAACGAGCTTGGCCGTGAACGCTCGCTTTTCGTGCATTTGACCCTGGTTCCTTACATCGCTTCTGCGGGCGAGTTGAAAACCAAGCCGACACAGCATTCGGTTAAGGAGCTGCAAAGCGTCGGCATTCAGCCGGACATTCTGCTATGTCGGGCCGAGAGGGAAATTCCCGAGGAACAACGGCGTAAAATTGGCCTGTTCTGCAATATCCGAGCGAAAGCGGTGATTGCGGCTTTGGATGTGCGGTCGATCTACGACGTGCCACTGAGCTATCACGCCGAGGGCTTCGACGTTGAAGTTTGCCGGCATTTCGGCCTTCTCGAGGGAACCGACGAGCCGGATCTCTCGGTCTGGGAAATTATTTCCCAGACCGTCGCGCAACCCGAGGGCATCGTTAAAATCGCCATTGTGGGCAAATACACCAGCCTGTTGGATTCCTATAAGTCGCTGGCCGAGGCATTGACGCATGGTGGTATCGCCAACGGCGTGAAGGTTGAACTCGACTGGATCGATTCCGAGATCTTCGAAAGCGAGGATAGCGTCCATCATTTGGAGGGTGTTCACGGTATTCTGGTTCCGGGTGGGTTTGGCGAGCGTGGGGCGGAAGGCAAGGTGGCCGCCGTGACCTTTGCGCGTGAACATCAGATCCCGTATTTTGGTATCTGCTTCGGTATGCAGATGGCGGTGATCGAGGCGGCGCGGAACCTTGGCGGCATCAAGGCTGCGGGGTCGACGGAGTTTGGTCCCTGCAAAGAGCCGGTCGTTGGATTGCTAACCGAATGGATGCGGGGCAATGTGCGCGAGGAACGTGACCACGATACCGACCTCGGCGGCACTATGCGGCTTGGTGCCTTTGACTGTGATCTTAAGGAGGGGTCCAAGGTGCGCCAAATCTATGGCACGGCTCAGATCAGCGAGCGACATCGTCACCGCTATGAAGTGAATAACACCTACCAGTCGCGCCTTGAGGCCGCTGGGCTGCGGTTTTCTGGCCTGTCTCCAGACAAGAACCTTCCCGAAATCGTGGAAATTCCATCGCACCCTTGGTTCCTAGGCGTGCAGTTTCATCCAGAGCTGAAGTCGAAACCCTTCGACCCGCATCCGCTGTTCACCAGTTTTATCGCCGCCGCGATTGATCAATCGAGGCTTGTTTGATGGGCGGCGGCATCGCGCATCACGTCCGGGTTGGGGCGCTCAAAATCGCCAACGATTTGCCTTTTGTCCTGATCGCCGGCCCCTGTCAGTTGGAGAGCCGAGAGCACGCCTTCGAGATGGCTGATGCGCTGAGCGGGGTATGCGGTGACCTTGGGATCGGGTTGATCTTCAAGACCTCTTTCGACAAAGCCAATCGCAGCAGCATTTCTGGAAAACGTGGCATCGGTATGGAAAAAGGCCTCCCGATCATGGCCGATGTGCGAGACCGTTTCGGATGCCCGGTGGTAACCGATGTGCACGAGCCCTGGCAATGCGCGCCGACAGCCGCAGCGGTCGACGTATTGCAGATCCCGGCTTATCTCTGTCGTCAGACCGATCTTGTCGTGGCGGCTGGTGAAACTGGCAAAGCGGTTAATGTTAAGAAAGGCCAGTTCCTGGCGCCCTGGGACATGAAGAACGTCGCGGCGAAGCTTGAAGCCATTGGGAACACCAACATTCTGCTGACCGAGCGGGGGGCGAGCTTCGGTTACAATACCTTGGTCTCCGACATGCGGGCTTTGCCTGAAATGGCCAAGACCGGTTACCCCGTGGTTTTCGATGCGACCCATTCAGCGCAGCAGCCAGGCGGTCTCGGTGGGTCCAGCGGAGGTGATCGCCGGATGGTGCCGGTATTGGCTCGCGCGGCGCTCGCGGTGGGCGTTGCGGCGGTGTTCCTGGAAACCCATGAGGATCCTGATAACGCGCCCAGTGATGGACCCAACATGGTACATCTGAGGGATATGCGAGGGCTGCTTATGACGCTGAAAGCCTTCGACGATTTGGCCAAGGGAAACCCGGTCTGAAATTTCGCCATCTTAGATTGATCGACTGCCAGTTGACCGTGGACAGCGCACCAGAGCCTGATCATGCCCGAACAACGTCTCGCTGAGCTTGGCATAGTCCTCCTGGAGATCTTGAAACCCGTCGTGAATTATCTTGGGGTCTAGCAGATCTGGCGATCTTCTTTATGTTTCTGGTCAATTCGACGACATCAAAGGGGTGATGGGCACTGACGTGACCTTGGGAGAGGGGCAGGAATGTGGGCGTCAGGCCTTGCTATATCTTTTCGCCAAGGTTCAACGCGAGCTGGGAGGTCTAAGCTGCGTTGCCTCTGTTGATAAACTCATGGGTTTCGTGCGCTCGGCTCTGGATTTCATACAAGAATCAAAAGGCGTTGATGGGGCCTCGAATTTCCTTATCGCGATCTTTGGCGAGGACATTGGTCTGTATTTCCACACCGAGACTGCTGTCCTGCAGTGCCCGTATGGAGCGGTGGTGCAACTTGAAAAGACTCTTTGCATCCGCGATGCTTGATTGATCGGATTGGAGCCGCTGAGCCATATGGGAAATCCTGAACTGCTTCCCGTTGTTGGTGTTTAAGAATCGATTGGGCCTAGAAGCGGCTTACTGAAGGCGTGTGGGTGATTGCATCTCCGAAAGTTATCGGGGTGGTGTGGAAACTGGTCAATCCAGCCGCGCCGCCTGGGCCGGCGACAAAAACGATTGGGAGTTCCCGCACGAGGAACCGGAATTTGCGGAACTTTTGCAAGCGATGAACCTGAAGCTTAGGACCTATCTGGATATGCTATTGGTCAACGCAGACTGGGTGTCGCTGCAATACACCAGTTCTTGGGGGACCGTGAGCTAACGCAATCAGAGCATCCGTCGGCACCGTCACAATCAGTCTCATGTTCCGGTCGTCTACTACCCTGCTAAAGTCGAAAACTCCGGTAACCTGATCTTCCACATGCCCGACCCACTTAACTAACTGTCACCCGGCTTGTTCTAGCCGCATGCGCTCAATCAAGACTTTCTCAAGGTGTCCATGCCGTTA
>JAPKDN010000528.1 GCA_028822575.1 Alphaproteobacteria bacterium
CCACACCCGAGATCAAAGTCAACGCGGTCGCGAAATGGGGGGCCGAGATCATCCTGCACGGAGACGCCTATCAGCAGGCTTACGAGCGCGCGATGGAAATTCTGGCGGACCGTGGGTTGACCTTCGTCCACCCCTATGACGATCCGGATGTCATCGCGGGCCAAGGCACGGTGGGCATGGAAATCCTGCGCCAGCACATGGAAGACATCCATGCGATCTTCATCCCGGTGGGTGGCGGCGGGTTGCTGTCGGGGATCGGCGCGTATGTGAAAGAGGTCAGACCAGACATTAAGATTATTGGCGTCGAGCCGGAGGACGCGGCGTCGATGACCCGGTCATTGGAGAGAAAACGCCGGGTCACGCTGAAGGAGGTTGGAATATTCGCCGATGGTGTCGCCGTCGCGAGGGTTGGCGAGGAAACTTTTCGGGTCGCGCGCAAGGTCGTGGACGATATGGTGCTCGCCAGTGTCGACGAGATCTGTGCCGCGGTAAAAGACCTGTTCGACGACACCCGCGCGATCGCCGAGCCCGCCGGTGCGCTGGCGCTCGCCGGTCTCAAGAAATACGTAGCCCAGCACGGTCTGAAAGACAAAACCCTGATCGCTATCAACAGCGGCGCCAATGTCAATTTCGATCGTCTTCGCCATGTATCGGAGAGGGCGGAACTTGGCGAGAACCGAGAATCGCTTTTCGCCGTCACGATCCCCGAAAGGCCAGGCAGTTTCCGTGGGTTTTGCAACATGCTCGGCAAGAGATCGGTGACGGAATTCAACTACCGTTATGCAAACGAGGGAAATGCCCAGATTTTCCTCGGCCTTCGAATGGATGGCCAGGCGGTCGAAAAAACCAATCTGTTAAAGATGTTTAAACAAAACGGCTACGACGCGATCGATCTCAGCGATAACGACACGGCGAAGCTTCATATTCGCTACATGGTCGGCGGCCGTCCACCGGACATCGACAACGAAATGCTTTTCCGCTTTCAATTTCCCGAGCGTCCGGGCGCGCTGATGAATTTCCTTGACCAGATGGGCAGCCGATGGAACATCAGCCTGTTCCATTATCGAAACCATGGCTCGGCTTTTGGGCGCGTATTGTGCGGGATTCAGGTGCCGGATGGCGATGCCAAGGACTTCCAGTCATTCCTCGAAAGGCTCGGATACAATTATTGGCCCGAGACCGACAACCCAGTCTACAAAACGTTTTTGTTGTGATGTCGCGAACTTCAACAATTTGAATTTCTTTAATTTTTCAATTTCATGATCTGGATGAGAAGTCATCGCCTTCAGGTAATACATCTGGCTCAGGCGATGCCATCTCCGTATAAAAATAGTGGTTTGGACCTAATCTTAGGTCAAAATCTGTTACACGCGTGCCAAAGAGCCTGCTGTTTGCGATAGTCTCATGCTTTGAAGAATATTTGGGTGCCGGACCAGGCAAAACATTTGGCGAATGCTTTGGTATTGAGGGTGGAGGCCAAGGTCGGGTGAATATGCGCGATCGCCGCCGGACAACGAATAAGCGCGTTGAGACAGGCAATGCCGTAGCAGATGAGTATTACGGCGCAAGTCTCGACAACAAACCAATATCGTTGGAGGCGGCAATTGCTAAGATTGCGGAACAAAAGGGCATATCAGAAAGCACAGCGCGCAAGGCCTATAAATTGATAAAACCAAATTTAGACGCCGGGCTCAAAGCCCGTGGGATAATACAATCCGACTAAACAGTTAAAAACTTCGCGAAGCTGTTACCTGTTTCAGCGTCGCCCGATCTTCGTAGATGGCGTCACCAATCACATTTGGGCGACATCTAATGAAATACATAAACTTCAGGCAGCTTCGGGCCAAAATCGGCAACCGTTCAAGATCCGCCATCTATTTGGATATTGAAGCGGGCCGCTTGCCCAAGCCTTTCAAATTAGGCGGCGTCAATTTCTGGGTCGAAACCGAAATAGACGATTGCTTGCAATCAATGGCCGATGCTGCGGGGCAACAGTGATCCGCGGCGACGCCCTGGTCCCTTTCCTCAGTGAGGTCAGCAGGCCATTGAACCGCACCCTTGTTGCTTGGTTCCCAAACCCACCGTTCGAAATTTTGGCCGAAAACAAGGTATCGGCCCGTTACGCGAAGGTGTTTTGGGATAGATCTGGTTTTTGGCAGCCTGGTGGAGATCACACAGTGGTTTTGGTGCCAATATACTATGTGCCGCCATACGGCATTCCAGGCGACGATGTTCACCCAAGTGGCAGCCTTATGGTCGATATCTGCGCTTTGTCGCCTGAGCGGCCTTACAGTGCCCTCCTAAACGGCGTGGGGCTGTTTCTTGGGCAACATTTTTTCGAGAGGGCCAATGACGGGGTCCGCACCAGCATTATCGATGATCCTCTCCAATGGCTTAAAGACGGTGGCTACGGAATTTGCCCACTTACGGATGAAGCTTGGCGTTGTCTCGCACGCGATACCCGCAAGATCTGCTTGCTAGCTAAGGACAAGTCATCCGAGCCGGCCCTGCGGGCTAGAATGGATCAGTTTAAGACCCCTGGCCCTGTCATCACCTACCGCGAGGTGGATTAACATGGAGCGCTCAAACATGCCTCCGGGGGCGGTTTTACCACCCCAAATAAGTGTCCCATCTGTCCCAAACCCCCAAAACGAAAATGTGGGACACCCTGATTTGGCCCCTTTGAAAGCCTATCCGCTTCATGAACTCCTAAAGCTGGAGATACCAAAGCGCGAAATGATCATAGCGCCATGGCTTCCCGATCGTGGGTTGGCGATGATCTATGGAAAGACCGGTTACGGGAAATCTTGGTTAGGGTTAACCGTTGGCGTCGCTGTCGCCTATGGCCAGGATTTTCTGGGCTTTACGGTGCCCTCGGCTCGAAAGGTCCTCGTCATCGACGGGGAGATGCAGCACGCAACGCTCACAGAGCGGCTATCCGCAATTCTGCTTGGGTTTGGGATCGAGGACGCCAGCGGCGATGCTCTGGTTGCGCTCGCCGACAGCGTTCAGGACGGGCGTTCGTTGCCTGACCTATCGACAGAGGGAGGCCAAGCCCAGATCGAAGAGTTTGTTGCCGAAGCGGACCTCATCATTCTCGATAATCTTTCAACGCTCACGCGGTCCGGCCGTGAAAACGAAGCGGAGAGTTGGCAAACGATGCAGGCTTGGCTAGTGGCGTTACGTCGCGCTGGCAAATCAGTGATCTTAGTCCACCACGCGGGCAAGAGTGGCCAGCAACGGGGCACGTCAAAGCGGGAAGACGTGCTCGACACCGTGATTGATCTGCGTCGCCCACAAAACTATGTCGCCTCGCAAGGGGTGCGCTTCGAATTGTATTTCCAGAAG
>JAPKDN010000529.1 GCA_028822575.1 Alphaproteobacteria bacterium
AGAAGATGAAGGATGCGGGCATCCCGCATACGCCGAGCTGGAACGGCGAAGATCCACTGCCCGGACAGACCGCGATCCGCTTACGGGCGGGCCAGGCCCTGATCCGCAACAGTGGGACGATCCACACGGGCCATACGGTGCCGGAGCGCGAGCGCAATACGCTGGCCATCGGTTGGTCCAAATGGAGTGGCCCGTCGGAAGAACAGCCTAAGGTGGAAGACGCGCGCATGGCCTGGATGTTGGACCCGGCGGTGCGCGAGGCGCTGCCGCACGAGTGGATGAAGGTGGCCTATGACCGCTATGCCGCGACGCGCAAGCTGGGTGATACGCTCGAAGACCGCTATGCGCCGTGGGACATTTCGCAGATCAAGTCGGGTAAGGTGGTCGGGTAGGCGAGGAGAGCTGGAGTAGCAGGCGGCGGAGGCGGTGGAGGATTGGGAGAAGTTCCAGACGGTGGAATGAGGCGAGCGCTACCGTAGGGCCGTTAGCTGAATCGTTGCTCCGGTTACGGATCGTCGTAATTGTGATAGTGGGCCTTTTTCCAACTATAAAGAGCATTTCTCAAGGGATGGTTGGAGTACTCCTTCGGGCCACAGGTCCAAGCCGAGAATCCGCCGGCCGATCGGGCTGAGCGGGCACGAGGGCACATCTTCTTGGCTGGTCACTATCTCGGGTACTGGGCGTTTGAAATCGGTCTGCGATCCATCTCGCCACTGTGTTATGCGGCTAAGGCGCTCGGCCTCTAGGCCGCTGCATTTCTCGCCCAGCGCGCTGCCGTCATTGCTTGGAAGTGTGCTCGGCCAGAATACTCGTAGGCAGGCTTCATGGCCCTCCTCTGTCGCCGGCCACATCGACAAAAATTGAGCGAGCCGTGGTTTCGATGAAGTGTTGTAACAGTGGCCATGCGGGGTGAACGAATCCCAAATCAAAAGATCGCCGGCCTTGCCCGCGATGGGTGTCGGACTCTCCAGTCCCTGGTCCATCGGTATGTGATTACCGACATCGAAATCGCCGTTTTGTGCGGTGTGCCAGGCCTCGTAGCGATTCTGGAACCCGGGCATGCACTGGAAGGTACCTTGATCCGCGGCCGTGTCCTCTAGATAGACCACCGCCTGGAATAGCTTGAAGCGCTTGGGGGTGGTTGCTACCGGGAAGTCGAAGTGCAGCAGGCCGCGTGGGTCGCCTGTCTTGCCCCATTCGGGCCTGTCGGCTCGCAGGGGCGGCTTGAAGATACAGCGGTCCATGGTGACCCACAGGTTGTCGGTGCCCCAAAGATCGGCGAAGGCGCGGTGGATTTGGGGACTTTGGCGCACGCGCCACATCGCCGGCGTGTGCATCTGCCGCATAAAGCCGTACTGCTGTAGGTTGTCGCCTTTCGAGTCCTCGTACCAGGAGTTCGGGTCGTTGCGGTCCATCCACAGGTGACTCCAGATACCGTCGACGACGGCGGCTAGTCCTCGGGGGCTACGGCGTTGGGGACGATTACGTAGCCCTGCTCCTCCATATGCTATGGTCGGCGGCGGTTAGCATGGGCGCATTACTTTCATTATTGTGAGAGATTCGGTGCGCAGCAGATCGTGCATTTTTTATGCTTGTCGTACTGTGACCCAGGGTCGTCCAAATTACTGTACTGCAAGACACAGTGATAATCGTGGCCTCATCGGAGTTGTAGGATGACCTAACTTAAAGGTGTTTGGCGAAAGCAAAAAGCTGTCAAATTTCGGCCAATGTCCTGATCTTGCGCTGAGTCGTGAGGACCAGCAGGACGATGCCGAGCATGACTAGGGGGCCGACCGCCATGCCCCACCTTACGTCGCCGACCAGCGCGATCGCGCCCCCCGTCCACATACCGCTAAAGGAGCTGAGGTTGAAGATTACCGAAAGCGCGCCCATGACCCGGCCGCGGATGGGTTCGGGGATGCGGGCCTGTATGGCGATGGAGCAGTAATTGGAAAAGAGGCCGTTGCCCGCGTGGGCGAGAAATGCCAGTACCGGCACGAAATAAAACGCCGGCGCGAAGGACAGACCGATGACCATAGCAGCGAAGAACGCGGTGGCGCCGAGGATTTGATAACCCAGAAAAAGACCGGGTCTGAGGCGGCCCGCGAGAGTAATACCCAACGTCGCACCGGCGCCGGCCGCGGTGGAGGCGTAGCCGACTTCGCGCTCGCCGCCGGCGAAGAGTTCGACGAAGGCCGGCAGAGTCTGCACCCAGCCGTAGATCAATAGGTAGTTGGTGACGACCAGTGCGGCTATGACTAGAATAAGACTATTCTGCCGTATAAAACTGAACCCGAGGCGGAAATCGGCCAGGGTGCGGTTATTCTGGCACGGGTCGGCTTGGCGAGCGGGCAATGCGGGCGCGATAAGGACCGGCAAGCTCCAGCAGAGTGCAGCGGCGGCAAAGGCGGCGGACAGGTCTACCGCGGCGATGATCAGCCCGGCCAGGGTTGGACCGAAGATCGAGGCGATCGACATGCTCATGCTGTTGAAGGTAACACCAGACTTGAGGGCGCTCGGTGGGACCAGGGATGGGAAGTAGCTCTGGGACAGGGGCATGTTGACGCCGGCGACGACGCCCATCAGGGCCGCGAGCACGTAGATCTGGCCGATGGGCACGGCGTCGTTGAAGGTCAGCCAGCCGAGCAATCCGATCAGTGCCGCCGAGAGCCCGGAGTTTACCGCCCAGACTATCCGCGTGTCGTAGCGGTCGGCGAGCACGCCGCCGAGGACAGTGCAGAGCACCGCCGGGACGGCGCCGATGGCCGATACAATGCCCAGATCCAGCGCGGACCCGGTCGTGCGGTAGACCAGGATGGCCAGGGCGATGGCCTGTATCCTGAAACCCATATTGGCCGCGAGGATGCCGCAGAGGTATTTGCGGAAGGCGGGCGAGGAGAGCGCAGATATTTCGCCGGTCAACTAATGCCGCGTTCATGCGGCCTGGGTATCTCCGCTAAGGATTTTGGCCAATCTTTGTTGATATATTTCCTAGTAATCGCCTTCGGCATCAGGGGGTAGGTGTCCTCGGAGTTGGTGCCGTCGTAGGTGGGGGCAATAGCTGATGTCGGTTATGCTTGAGAAATGGAATCTCGCCAGATTAGGCGCATAGATCAAGCATTGCTTGCGCGAGGCGGCCAAGCGATGATCAATTGCAGTCGGGCAGGTCTTCTTGCCCGCTTAAATGTCGTGAATGAGCCGATCGGCGATACGCGAGCTAAGTGGCCTACGACCGCAATTTCGCTAAATCATGACCGCCCACATGAACCTCGTCACCTCGGCCTGATTTCAGAAGGTCACGCCAGGATACGAAGAAGGAGGTAGGTGGCAGGCCCTATAAAAATAGGG
>JAPKDN010000530.1 GCA_028822575.1 Alphaproteobacteria bacterium
CTCGACGTGGCGCGCTGGGTGTGGGAAGAAAATAGCTTATAGAAAAGTTTGGGCGAATACTTTCGTCTCGGCGCGCATGGGAGACTGGAATGGGACGCATCGCTGGAATAGTTGGGCCGGACGGTGAGGCTGCTAATTCCTATGCGCGTGCTATGTTGGAGACCATCGGTGACCCCAAGGCCAGTGTGGCGCGTGGCTTAGCGACGAGTAAGTCGGATCAATTAGTCCAGCTTGGCCGGCTCCGTCTCGTCTTGGATGGGACAATATATAATCCTGAGGACCTGCCTGAACCGGACCGACGTCTAGGTTCCTCGAGCGATGCCGCTAGGCTCTTGACGGCAGTCGAGCAATTCGGGTTGGTCGAGGCACTCGCCAAAATAAACGGTGATTTCGCTCTTGCTCTTTTGGATGATGAATTAGGGTCTCTTAGCCTGGCGCGAGACCGGTTTGGCATCCGCCCACTCTACCACGCGACCACCGGTAGCGGGATCGCGTTCGCATCACGGCCCCGTGCCCTTTTGTGCATCCCTGGGGTATCGCGCTCGCCTGACTCACGCTTTCTCATGGCGTCGGCGGCCACGCATCATCGCTTCATCGACCAGGATCCAACTCGCTCGCCTTTCCTGGATATTGCGCAGGTCCCAGCCGGTTTCGTCGTAACGCTGACGAATGCAACAGTGTCGAGGCGCCGCTTTGCCGATATCAAGGCGGGACAAACGCCGGACGGGACGCCAAATGACCAGGCCGAGGCCTATCTGCATCTGCTAGAAGATTCGGTAAAGCGTCGGCTTCGGCATGCCTCGAAGCCTATTTTTACATTGTCGGGCGGTCTTGACAGTTCGACGATCGTGGCCCTCGCTAACCGAATAACCGGAGAGCGCCCGGTGGCAATTTCTTCGGTTCATCGGGATGAGACCTATGACGAACGCAAAGAAATTATGGATGTCGTCAACGCGAAGTTGGTCGATTGGCATCCCGTGGAAATTGATGACCCGGACCTGTTTGCGCTGATATCCAAGATGCGTGGCTTCCATGACCAACCGATACCGACGGTAACCTGGATGAGTCACTATCTACTTGGTGAGCGAATTGCCGAGATGGGGTTTGGGTCGGTCTTTGGAGGACTTGGCGGGGATGAACAGCATGCTGGAGAATATGACTATTTTTTCTATTTTTTCGCTGATCTAAAGTCCTCCGGACGCACCGACCTGCTTGAAGAAGAGATCGCGGCTTGGATGCAGAATCATGATCATCCCGTGTTTCGCAAGTCGTCTGAGGTCGCTGACCGGATGATGGCGGTCTTAACGGATCCGGGGCATCCGGGCGTTTGTCGTGGAAATTCTAACCTCCTTTATCGTTATAAAGGTCTTCTGGATTCGGAGCTAGGATCGCTCCAGACGCTGGAGCCGAATTTAGAGGCAAGCTCCGCCAGCTATCTGACGAGCCATATGCGCAACGAGCTCTTGTTCAATACCATGCCTTGTTGTCTGCGGGCGGCAGATCGAAATGCCGCCGCGTTAGGATTTGAAGAATACCATCCCTTCCTTGATTGGCGGCTTTTCGAGTTTATGTTGGCGCTTCCGGGAGAGCGTAAAATCCGGAACGGTGTCACCAAGTCCTTCGCGCGAGAGGCTTACAAGGGTTTGTTACCGGAGGCGACCCGGACCCGTATCAAAAAGACTGGTTGGAACGCGCCGGCACATCAATGGTTCGCGGGCGCGGGACG
This sequence comes from Alphaproteobacteria bacterium, assembly GCA_028822575.1. Next base: position 1,727 of record JAPKDN010000530.1, read on the forward strand.
CGAGCCCTTGCTGGATTTGTTGTCGTCGCGCCGCTTCGTTGAACGCGGCATTTATAATGGGCCGGCGCTTATGAAGCTTATCGACGACCATCAAGATATCATAGACCAGCCGCGAGGTCGCGAGGATCATATGATGGTGCTGTGGCAGATCGTGACGCTGGAGTTGTGGTTAAGGTCGGTAGAGGACATCCCCAGGTGATCGTCTCAAAGGACGATGAATTGGGCGTTGGGGCCGTCGTGCATCGGTAGATGCATGGCATTCGGCGCTGGAACGGGATCATGTGCTCGTCCCGCCCGCCACATTGGACAATCCTGGGTTTCGCGGATCATTGCTCTCGCTGCAGCCATGGCGGCGTTCGTGTCGCCAGGACCCGAGGGGTAGATAAAACCCCGGCCGGGCAATTTGCTCGGTGTGGCGGCTTTAACCCGTCGGAGCCAAGGAACGTCCAATCCGAATGCCAGCCAAAGCCACGGTGATGGCGTGAGTTCCATAAGAAACCGTGCTTTCGAAATTACAAAACCTTGACCGATGACACTTTCGGGAAGTCGGCGGGCGTCGGATACGTTTGATGGCAAAGCTCCAAGCGCCGTTTCCGGGTCGCCCACTAATACTAAACCAGCACCAAACTGGCCGACGACGAGCTCGGTCAAGGCGATCAAGGATGCGTTGAATGCGTCCAGATCGGCTCCCGCGTCACTCTCCGGAACAGCAATCGCGCAAAACCACCAATTCGGGTCCACGTCGAGCGCGCGCAATGCTTCACTGATTTGGGGAACCAGATGGCGTGGCACGCTGAGCCGTGGTGGACGCTCAAATGCCCCCAGATGCCGCCAATTCATCATCGACGGGACCAGCATGAGGTCCAACTTCGCGCAACCCTGCGTGTACCAGGTATCATCGCCAGCCCGCAAAGCCGCGTTCAGTGTGTTGTCGAAAAAATCCATCGGAATGGAGGAGTTTCCTTGGCCGCGCCAGTTATAAATAATGTCAGAATTCATTTTGACAATGGATTGGTGATGCTCTCTACCGTTGCGATGAAACACGAATAAGCGGCCATGATCAAAGCACTGTCGAGCCGCTGACGCGTAAAGGTTTTGTATCAGAAATTCGTCAAGTCGGTCGGCCAGAAGATGCGCGAAGATCGTACATGCACGCTCGGGCATGGCTCCAGGACGTACGTCTTGGGGGCCAAGATTGGAAAAATTCGGGATGGCGTCGGATCGCATTCAACCCTCGCTTTTCGGATACTCGGAGGGCGCAACTGAATACCCTGAAATGGTATGCCGCCGCGTCGCAACCAGCGGCCAGGAGATTTGGTTCGCTGCGTCGGTCTCGCCCAGTTTGTGATCTCGCGGAGTGCGCCAGGCAGGGCAATCAACCGTTGCCTCTACAATTGCCCCGGCGACGACCTTCAACTCATTGAGGGAGTTCCGCGCGAATCGAAAACCGCGACCCTGTAACATACATGGCATGACGTATCCGTTCAGAAGATTGTTCTCGACGCAGGTTTCGATAGGGACCGTCGCCCCGTCTGGGCCTACGATGTGCTGGTTTAGTACGATGCTGTCCCTCTCGGTTGGACCGGCGAGAATAAGTGCGTTGCAACGGGCCA
>JAPKDN010000531.1 GCA_028822575.1 Alphaproteobacteria bacterium
GATGCCAAAGCCAACCGCGACCGGAAGCACGGTATGTTTTTTCAATCGCGCGACTGACTTGCGAACAAGGTCAATTGGCACGTCCTGAGTGCCAGTGATGCCCATGATCGACACGTAATATACAAACCCAACGGTATTTTCGAGCACGGTCGGAAGTCGCGTGTCATCGGTCGTCGGCGTCGCAAGTCGGATGAACGGCAGCCCCGCCTTTACCGCCGGCAGGCAAAGTTCCGAATCTTCCTCGGGAGGTAGATCAACTATGATCAACCCATCCGCTCCTGCCTCAATGGCATTTTCCAGGAACTGGTCGACGCCGTGGATATAGATTGGATTATAATAACCCATCAGGACAATCGGTGTTGCCTGATCATCCCGGCGAAACTCTCGCACCATTTCGATTGTCCTGGCCAGTGACCCACCAGCCTTGAGCGACCGTAGACTGGAAGCCTGGATCGCCGGACCGTCAGCCATCGGGTCTGAGAACGGCATACCAAACTCGATCATGTCCGCGCCAGCGCCGGGCAAAGCCTTCATGATGTCGAGCGAAATTTCGAAATTTGGGTCACCGGCAGTGATGAAAATACCCAGGCCGCCTCGATTTTCCTCAGCTAGGCGCTCAAATAGGGCATTGAGTCGGTTCGCGTTATATCTGCTCACAGCAAACCCATCTCTTCCAAGCGCGGCAAAACCGTTTCCAGATCCTTGTCACCACGGCCACAAAGGTTCATCACCATCAGGTGATCTTTCGGCAGATCGCCGATGATCGTCGCGACGAAGGCCAAGGCATGGCTTGGTTCAAGTGCCGGGATGATGCCCTCCTTGCGGGTGCACAGCGCAAAGGCTTCAAGCGCCTGGGTATCGGTAGCACTGACATAATTGACCCGGCCATTTTCAAACAACCAAGAATGCTCCGGTCCGATGCCTGGATAATCGAGGCCGGCGGAGATCGAGTACGCTTCGGTGATCTGCCCGTCATTGTTTTGCAGCAAATAGGTACGGTTTCCATGCAAAACGCCCGGCTGACCGCCAGTGAGTGATGCCGCATGGGCGCCGCTATCGATGCCATGCCCGGCGGCCTCGACCCCATAGATCTTGATATCCAGATCGTCTAGAAACGGGTGAAACAGACCCATCGCATTTGAACCACCACCGATGCAAGCGACGAGGCTGTCCGGCAAGCGGCCTTCGGCTTCGTGCATCTGCACGCGCGTTTCATCGCCGATCACGCACTGAAAATCCCGGACCATCTGTGGATAGGGATGCGGGCCGGCAACAGTGCCGATGATGTAGAAATGTGTCTCCGCCTTGGATACCCAATAGCGGAGCGCCTCGTTCATCGCGTCCTTCAGGGTCGAGGACCCCGAGGTCACGGGATGCACCTTGGCGCCAAGCAGGCGCATGCGATCGACATTGGGTTTCTGGCGCGCCACGTCTTCGGCGCCCATGAAGACCTCGCATTCCATATCGAACAGGGCGCAGGCTGTCGCCGTTGCGACGCCGTGCTGACCCGCCCCGGTCTCGGCGATGATCTTGGTCTTGCCCATGCGCTTGGCCAACAGCGCCTGCCCCATGACGTTATTAATCTTGTGGGCGCCCGTATGGTTCAGCTCGTCGCGTTTGAAATAGAGCTTGGCGCCACCAAAATATTCGGTCAGCCGCTTGGCGAAATAAAGCGGGCTAGGCCGGCCGATGTAATGTTTGTGGTAGGAGCGCAGTTCGGCCCAGAAATCAGGATCCACCTTGGCCCGAGACCAAGAATTTTCGACCAAGAGAATCAAAGGCATCAATGTTTCGGCGACGTAGCGGCCACCAAAAATTCCGAAATGCCCGTCGTCGTCGGGCCCGTCACGCAGGGTGTTCGGGGCGGCTGTGATGGCCATCGGGGCTCCTGTGGCAGGGTCGTTCACCGTTAGCCTTATAATGCTGGCGCGATGCTGCCAGCGCAAGGGTTCCGCTAGAGTTTCGGCGACTTTCTTACCCGCGTGGAGCGAAGGAACGCGTCGATCTTTGCCAGGTTCTTAACACCAGGGCGATCTTCCACCCCAGAGGATATGTCGACCGCCGTCGCGCCGCTGATTTCAAGGGCCACACCGACATTCTCCAGGTCCAGGCCACCCGACAGAAACCACGGCGCCGTGGCCTCAAACGCCGCCAGCAACGTCCAATCAAAGGCCAGGCCGTTGCCGCCTGGCAGCATCCCTTCGGCGTTCTTAGGCGGCTTAGCGTCAAACAGCAGTATATCGGCGACCCCATCGAATGCCTTGGCCGATTGGATATCTCCAGCGCTTGATACGCGAATAGCTTTCATCACCGGTAGGCCAAAGCGTTTCTTGACCTCCGCCACCCGTCCCGGAGATTCCGCGCCGTGCAACTGCACGATGGTGGGTGAAAGGGTTTCGACGACCGCTTGAATGTCCGCGTCGTCAGGATTTACGAAAACCGCGACGCGCGCGACTGAATTCGGCGCCGCCGTCACGATCTCTTCGGCTTTTTCCAGTGACACCGCGCGGGGCGAGGGCGGGTAAAAAATAAACCCGATATGGCTTGCACCGCCGGCGCAGGCCGCAGCCACGGCCTCGCGCGTATTCAAGCCGCAAATTTTGACGTCGACCATCGGCTCAATTTTCCTGTCATGTGTTGTGTCTCGGGCACCCTAAGCCTACTCGGCGGATATTCCCGCGGGGGGGAGCATGGCACGTGCCTTCACGGCTTGATCTCGCGCCTTGGAAAGTTTGGTTTCCAGCCTGCGCACATTGCGCTCCGCTGCTCGGGCACGCAATCGGCTCTCAACCGCGCCCATCCAGGTGATTACGCCACCAATTAGGAACCCAAGCACCATCGTCACCAATCCTATGATATAAAGCGGCAAGTTGACGCCCCCCGGCAAAGGCCAGAATTGCACCTCGACCATATGTCGGTTGGACACGGCAAAAAGCACCAAGGCCAGCGTAATCGGCAAGGTAACGATTGTTGCCGCCAGTTTGGCGATCGGGGGTCTGCGGGCCATTGGGTCGCTTTCGAAATCAACATGGAGACCAAAAAATTTTACACCCGCCCCAATCCCTTGAACAGCGGCATTACTCAGGCTTCAACCGCCCCCATCAAAGCCGCAACCGCCAGTCCGTCCGGGGTTCCAAGTCCTTGAAGTCCTTGAATAGCACCAGCACGGTCGTCTTGCCTTCGATTCTGACCCACCTTCGCCTTTCCATCAATTGAGGTAATCGCGATGTCGATGCCGACAATGGCTTGGCGCATGGACGCGTAGGTGCTTTGGGAAACAGCCGCCACCGACCAGGGCTGCTTGTTGGTGATCAGCGCTTCCTCAGCATTGGTGAGAT